>NZ_CAWNJO010000077.1:0-20758 GCF_963874835.1 Vibrio sp. V12_P9A6T4
ATGGCCCAACCCATCAACCGGTTGAGCAAGTGGCTTCACTGCGTTTGACACCGAACATGAGCACATGGCGTCCGTGTGACCAAGTGGAATCAGCCGTCGCATGGAAGTTGGCGATTGAGCGTAAAGATGGCCCATCAGCGCTGATTTTCTCTCGTCAAAACCTAGCGCAGCAACCACGTAGCGAAGCGCAAGTTGCGGATATCGCGAAAGGTGGTTACATCCTAAAAGAGTGCGCGGGTCAGCCTGAACTTATCCTGATTGCCACTGGCTCTGAAGTTGAACTGGCGGTGAAAGCCGCAGAGCAACTTACAGCCGAAGGTAAGAAAGTGCGTGTAGTTTCGATGCCATCAACCGATGCGTTTGATAAACAAGACGCAGCCTACCGCGAAGCCGTACTACCAGCCGCCGTGACTAAGCGTATTGCAATTGAAGCAGGTATCGCGGATTTCTGGTACAAGTACGTTGGTTTTGGCGGCAAGATCATCGGTATGACTACCTTTGGTGAGTCAGCACCGGCGGATCAACTGTTCAAAATGTTCGGCTTTACGACTGAAAACGTGGTGAAACAAGCACAAGAGCTGCTTGCTTAAGTCTTCTTATTTTTAATGCAAAAGCCCAGCGAGTCATTCGCTGGGCTTTTTTGATCTTGATGTTTATGGTGCTTTCCATTCTTCAGGACAGGCTTGACGTAGCGCGTCGATAAACAGACGCAGTTTGAGCGGATGTCTGCCTGCTGGATAATGACAACTAATTTCAGTGGGTGGCGACAACCATTCTGGCAAACATGCTTGCACACTGTTTGGGTGCGCTTGTTCAAAGCCTTTGGCAAACCATGTCGGCAGTAAGCCGATGCCTCTTCCTTTGGCTATCGCATCCGCTTGCATAGCTAAATTATCACTCTGCAAGCGGCTTGTGAGCGCAGGTAAAAGATAGCTGCCGTGAATAGGATGGATGAGAGCCAAAGCTTCTTGGCGAAAAGCGATAAAATCAATCCAAGGATGTTTGACTAGATCTTGTGGATGCTCTGGCATGTCGTTATTGGCAAGATAGTGTGGCGACGCATAAGGTGAATATTGCCAATGGCCGAGCAATTCACGTCTCCAGCCTTGTTGAGCAAACGGGCCAATCCAAATCAATAAATCAGGCTCAAGATGCGACTCTTCTGCCACATATTGGCTGTAGAGTCGAATGTTGATTTCGGTGTGGGTTTGCATGAATTCATCCAATACATTGCTTAACCAGCCACGAATTAAGTTCGGATGAACCACCAAGGTCATTTCACCGCTGATTTGGTTATTAAACTCTTGCAGTGCTTCATGGCTTTTTTCTGCTAATTCAAGCAGTTGTTCTGTATAAACTGCAAAAACTTGCCCAGCTTTAGTCAAAGTTAGACGGTTGCCTTGCCGAGCAATTAAGGCTTGTCCGAGATCGTTTTCCAAAGACGCCAAACGTCGACTGAGGGTGGACTTAGGCTGTTCCAGCGCTTTCGCCGCCGCAGTCAGGCTTTTGTATTGACAGAGAGCATGGAAAGCTTTGATCGCACTGAAATCATGCATAAGTAAAATGGCCTTTTAATCTAATCATCACTGTGTTCCATATTTGGTATCGACCATTCCATCTGTCTATCTATCTCAATCATCAAAATTATGAATAATCCACTCCTGAAATTAATAATCATTATCATTTAAAGGAGTGGTACATGTCCAGACTCAATCCGCTGAATGTTGCAATTACTGCGGCGCTCGGGTTATTCACCTCATCACACGTGTTCGCTGAAGAAATTCAATCTTATGAGAAATTAGTGGTGACGGCGGCTGGTTTTGAACAAACACAAGCGCAGGCTCCAGCGAGTATCAGTGTGATTACACGAGAAGAGTTGCAATCACGTTATTATCGTGATGTAACCGATGCACTGCGCAGTGTGCCGGGCGTGTTGGTGACTGGAGGTGGTGACAAAACAGACATCAGCTTGCGCGGTATGAGTTCAAACTACACCTTGATGTTAGTCGATGGTAAGCGTCAATCTTCACGTCAAACTCGACCAAATAGTGATGGCCCAGGTATTGAGCAGGGATGGATGCCACCACTGCAAGCCATTGAACGAATTGAAGTGATTCGTGGCCCAATGTCGACTTTGTATGGTTCAGATGCCATTGGTGGTGTGATCAACATCATCACACGAAAAGATAATCAAGAGTGGTCAGGCAGTGTTCAGTTGGATACGGTTTTCCAAGAAAATCGCAATTCTGGCGATCAGAACGGCGTCAATTTCTTCCTGACAGGGCCACTGGCCGACAATCTTTCTCTGCAAGTTTATGGACAGAGTACCGAACGCGATGAAGATAAGATTGAACGTGGCTACCAAGACAAAAGCTTAAAAAGTTTAACTTCAAAGTTGAACTACCAACTTAATGAGCAGCATGATCTGACTTTTGAAGTGGGTACTTCCGCACAAGATCGCCGAGGCAATGTAGGGTTATCCGTGCCAACGACAGGTTGTAAAGGTGGGTGCGAAGACAGCTTAAACGAATACCGTAGAACCTATATTTCCCTTTCTCACCAAGGGGATTGGGGCGACTATGGTGTGTCGGATACTTATGTCCAACGTGAAGTAAGTAATAATAAAAGCCGTGAGATGGAGATCATCAATACGGTGGCTAAATCAAGCTTAGTGGTGCCATTGACTAACAATACGGCAACCGTAGGCATTGAGGCTTCACATTCAAAGTTAGAAGATTTCACCTCAAATAAAGCCTCTGATTTAACTCAGATTGAAAGCACTCAATGGGCGGCGTTTGTTGAAGACGAGTGGCGCATGACCGAGTCGTTTAACCTAACCTTAGGTGGCCGTGTTGACCACGATGAAAATTATGGTTCTCATTTTAGCCCAAGAGCGTATGGCGTGTGGACCATCAATCCAGCGTGGATTCTGAAAGGTGGCGTGGCCACGGGTTTCCGTTCACCGCAGCTCAGAGAAGTCACGTCAAATTGGGCGCAGGTGAGTCAAGGCGGTAATATTTACGGTAATCCAGACTTAAAACCCGAAACCTCGATTAACAAAGAGTTGGGGTTGATGTACCAAAATGGAGAGGGTCTTAACGCGAGTTTGACTTTCTTCCATAATGATTTCAAAGACAAAATTACCCGTGTTGTGTGCCCAAGCAACGTCTGTACTGCAGGCCCGAACGAGTGGGGCTCTGATCCCACCTATCGAGTGAACGTTGATGAAGCGTACACGCGAGGGGTTGAAAGTACGCTCGGTTTACCTATCACAGAAACGGTTTATTTCAACGCGAGCTATACCTTTACTGACTCAGAGCAAAAAACCGGAAAATATCAAGGTATGCCACTTGAGCAACAACCTGAACATCGCTTCAGCGCTGATATTGATTGGCAAGCGACTGACAACTTGAGCAGTTGGTTGAAGCTGACTTATCGTGGAAAAGAGAGCAACCCAGTCACTGGCCCTTCTCGTAGCAGCTTGATTGAGCCAGCTTATCAGTTCATCGATACTGGCATCACTTACGCGCTTTCTTCTCAAGTAAGCTTGAAAGGTGCGATTTACAATCTACTCGATGAAGAAGTTTCATACCAAGAATATGGCTATGTAGAAGATGGACGTCGTTATTGGTTAGGTATTGACGTTAACTTTTAAACCATCAATACCGCAAATGAAATGGCTCCCGTTTGGTGAGCCATTTTTTATGGTCATCTTTCTTGTCGTAGCCGCCGTTGCTTGTACCTTGAGTCCGTTTAGAAACAGAATCTTTTGCGACAACTGATGGCTTGGGGTGTTGCTCTTGGTCGCTATCGGTTACTATCTGTACCACGAAAAAAGTTAAGACGATGGAATGATGCTTAAAGTCGCGATCAATGGTTTTGGGCGTATCGGGCGCAACGTGCTGCGTGCGATATATGAAAGTGGAAAAAGTCAGCAGATAAAAGTGGTAGCGGTGAACGAGCTGGCGCTACCTGATGCGATGGCGCACCTACTGCAATACGACACTACTCATGGTCGATTTGGTAAAAAGATCACCAATGACCAAGAGCACATCTATGTCCACCATGGACAGGGTGAATACGATTCGATTCGAATTTTGCACCTTAGTGAAATCAAACTTCTGCCATGGCGCGATTTAGGCGTTGATATTGTGCTCGACTGCACGGGTGTGTACGGCTCAAAAGCCGATGGTTTGGAGCACATTGAGGCAGGTGCAAAGAAGGTACTCTTTTCACATCCCGGCTCACATGATCTCGATAATACGATCATTTATGGGGTCAACCATGAGACGCTAACCGCAGAACATCGCATTGTGTCAAACGGATCCTGTACCACCAACTGCATTGTACCGATTATTAAAGTGCTTGATGAAGCGTTTGGTATCGATTCAGGAACCATTACCACCATTCACTCGTCAATGAATGATCAACAAGTGATCGATGCCTACCACACCGATTTGCGTCGAACACGTTCTGCAAGCCAATCCATCATTCCAGTGGACACCAAGTTGCACAAAGGAATTGAAAGGATCTTTCCGAAATTTTCTAACAAATTTGAAGCTATATCAGTGCGCGTACCGACAGTTAATGTCACCGCGATGGATTTGAGTGTCACAATTAATACAAATGTGAAAGTTAATGACGTAAATCAAACCATTGTTAACGCATCTCAGTGTACATTACGTGGCATTGTTGACTATACTGAAGCTCCGCTTGTTTCCATCGATTTTAACCACGATCCCCATAGTGCGATTGTTGATGGTTCACAAACAAGAGTGAGCAACGGGCAGCTTGTTAAAATGCTCGTTTGGTGTGATAACGAATGGGGCTTTGCGAATCGCATGCTGGATACGGCACTCGCAATGCAAGCATCCGAGTAGTAGCAGGATGATGGAGATTTATTTATTTTCAGGCTTGAAATAAATAACTCAAATCTCCATATCGATAACCAGTTTGAAGAATTTATAGGCTCGGCAAGGTTGCCGGGTTTCCAAAAACTTTATTTATTAATATTTGAGAGGACAAACCATGTCTGTAATCAAGATGACCGACCTGGACCTAGCAGGTAAACGCGTATTTATCCGTGCTGACCTAAACGTACCAGTGAAAGATGGCAAAGTAACTTCTGATGCACGTATTCTTGCATCGCTACCAACAATTCAGCACTGCCTAGCGGCGGGCGCTAAAGTGATGGTTACTTCTCACCTAGGTCGTCCAACTGAAGGCGAATACGCGGAAGAGTTCTCTCTACTACCAGTGGTTAATTACCTGAACGACGCGCTAGATTGCGAAGTAAAACTGGCAAAAGATTACCTAGATGGCCTAGAGCTAAACGCAGGTGAGCTTGTTGTTCTAGAAAACGTTCGCTTTAACAAAGGCGAGAAAAAGAACGAAGAAGAACTATCTAAAAAGTACGCCGCTCTTTGTGACGTATTTGTGATGGATGCATTTGGTACGGCTCACCGTGCACAAGCCTCAACTCACGGCATTGGTATGCAAGCACCTATCGCTTGTGCTGGTCCACTATTGGCAGCAGAACTTGAAGCACTAGGCAAAGCCATGGATAACCCAGAGCGTCCATTAGTGGCTATCGTTGGTGGCTCAAAAGTGTCTACTAAACTAACGGTTCTAGAATCGCTATCTAAAATTGCTGACCAACTGGTTGTTGGCGGTGGTATTGCTAACACTTTCATCGCAGCAGCAGGCCACAACGTAGGTAAGTCTCTATATGAAGCAGACTTGCTTGAAACGGCTAAAAAGTTGATGAAAGAGTGTTCTATTCCAGTAGCAACAGATGTTGCTTGTGCAAAAGCCTTTGATGAAAACGCAGAAGCGGAAATCAAAAACGTGGCGGATGTTCAAGATGACGATATGATTTTCGACCTAGGTCCAGACTCAACCGCACAACTGGCTGAAATCATCGCTAACGCAAAAACCATTCTATGGAACGGTCCTGTTGGCGTATTTGAATTCAAAAACTTCGAAGCAGGTACAAAAGGTATCTCTGAAGCGATTGCGAAATCTGCAGGTTTCTCAGTGGCTGGTGGTGGTGACACACTAGCGGCAATCGACAAGTTCGGTATCAAAGCCGACGTATCTTACATCTCTACTGGCGGCGGTGCATTCCTTGAGTTTGTTGAAGGTAAAGTACTACCAGCGGTTGAAATGCTAGAAGCACGCGCGAAAGCTTAATGACTAATGAAAGCGGGAGTGATTCCCGCTTTCTTGTTTGCTGCACGTGTGTTTTTATTCTGATAGAATGACGCCAGTTGTGAGCAAACGTTTGCAAGAATTTAAACTTAACTGTTTTATTTTTAAAACGATAGAAAAAATAGGATCAAATCCATGTCTAAGATCTTCGATTTCGTAAAACCAGGCGTAATTTCTGGCGATGACGTACAGAAAGTATTTGAAGTTGCAAAACAAAATAACTTTGCTCTTCCTGCAGTAAACGTAGTGAACACTGACTCTATCAATGCGGTTCTTGAAGCTGCATCTAAAGTTAAAGCGCCAGTGGTTGTTCAGTTCTCTAACGGTGGCGCGGCTTTCTTTGCTGGTAAAGGCGTTAAACTTGCTGGTCAAGGTGCACAAATCCTAGGTGCGGTTGCTGGCGCGAAATATGTTCACGCTGTAGCAGAAACTTACGGTGTGCCTGTTATTCTTCACACTGACCACGCTGCGAAGAAACTACTTCCTTGGATCGACGGTCTACTAGACGCTGGCGAAGAGTTCTTCGCTCAAACTGGTAAGCCTCTATTCTCTTCTCATATGCTAGACCTTTCTGAAGAGTCTCTAGAAGAGAACGTTGAAACTTGTGCGAAATACCTAGAGCGTATGGCTAAAATGGGTATGACTATCGAGATCGAACTGGGTTGTACTGGTGGCGAAGAAGACGGCGTTGACAACTCAGACATGGATTCATCTGAGCTGTACACTTCTCCTGAAGACGTAGCTTACGCTTACGAGAAATTGAGCGCAGTGAGCCACCGTTTCACTATCGCAGCTTCTTTTGGTAACGTACACGGTGTTTACCAAGCGGGTAACGTGGTACTGACTCCAACTATCCTACGTGATTCACAAGCGTATGTTTCTGAGAAATTTGGCCTTCCAGCGAACTCTCTAAACTTCGTATTCCACGGTGGTTCTGGTTCTTCTGAAGCCGAGATCAAAGAGTCAATCAGCTATGGTGTTATCAAAATGAACATCGATACTGATACTCAGTGGGCAACTTGGGACGGTATCCGTCAGTACGAAGCTGAAAACCATGATTACCTACAAGGTCAAATTGGTAACCCTACGGGTGAATCTGCGCCAAACAAGAAATACTACGATCCACGCGTATGGCTACGTGCTGGTCAAGCATCGATGGTTGCTCGTTTAGAGAAAGCCTTCGCTGACCTTAATGCGATCGACGTACTATAAGTTCATTTATCTGGACTAAGTGATGAACCCGCTCAATGAGCGGGTTTTTTTATGGCCGAGATTCAGACAAAATGACTGGCGGATTGTTAAAATATTGCTTAACCTCTAACAAGCTCATATCAATGCTTCCAAGTAACTATTTGTTTTGTCAGTGTTTACATAAAACTGACTTTGCAACATAACCAAAGTGAGATATTGTGCCAAAAAACTGACACTCTGCTGTCAGTCGTTTTTTGTCTTTGATGTTCAGTGGTAACAACATTCAAAATGATTTTATAAAGAGGAAATGCAATATGTCAGGTGAATCAATGGGCATCGAAGCTCCATTAGTCGATGGTTTAGCGCAAGCCAATACTTGGCTGACCAATAATTCAGATCTTTTGATACAATACGGCGTCAATATTATTTCCGCTATTCTGATCCTATTTATCGGTAACATTGTTGTTAAAGCTGTGGCTGGAAGTGTTGCCAAGGCTCTGAAAAAGAAAGACATGGACAAAGCAGTTGTTGAGTTTGTTCATGGTCTAGTCCGTTATACGCTATTTGTGGTGGTATTAATTGCCGCTTTAGGTCGCATTGGTGTGCAAACCGCTTCTGTTGTGGCCATTATCGGTGCGGCTGGTTTGGCGGTTGGTTTAGCGCTACAAGGCTCCCTATCAAACTTTGCTGCGGGCGTTTTGATTGTGGCATTCCGCCCATTTAAATCCGGTGATTACGTGGAAGTGAGTGGTACTGCTGGATCGGTTGAATCGATTCAAATTTTTTCAACAGTACTGCGCACGCCTGACAATAAAATGGTGATTGTGCCTAATGGTTCGATCATCAGTGGCCCAATTGTTAACTATTCACGCCATGACACTCGTCGTATTGATTTGGTGATTGGTGTTTCTTATAAGTCCAATCTGCAAAAAACCAAGGAAGTGCTGGCTAAAGTAGTCGCGGCAGAGCCTCGTTTGTTGAAAGATCCTGCACCGACTATTGGTGTAATGGCCTTGGCCGATTCTTCAGTCAATTTTGTGGTTCGCCCTTGGGTGAAAACGGCAGAGTATTGGGCTGTTTATTTTGATTTGTTACAAGCCATCAAAGAAGAGTTGGATAAAGAAGGTATTGAGATCCCATTCCCACAAATGGATGTTCATCTGAATAAAATGAATTAATTCATTTTCAATCAAGTGAAAAGGGCATGAAATGATTATTCAGTTTATGCCCTTTCTTTTTGTTGGTTATACACTTACACCAGATATTGAATTGCCAGCCCTTTTGCAAGGATAAAGGCGATGCTAAACATCATTGCGGCCACGGCCATGTCTATTCCTTTCTTCACGTTAGGCTTTGAGAGCGTCGGCCCCAGTTTCGCAGCACCAATTGATAAAGAATAAAACCATACAAAAGAGGCCATCATGGTTCCTAGCGCAAACGCGATGCGATCATTGCCTTCAAACTGACCACCAATCGATCCCAAAATCACAACCGTATCTAAGTATAAATGTGGGTTAAGCACAGTAACGGCTAACGCGCCCAAAATAACCGTTCGTTTACCACGTGCGATCACTTCGCCATCCGATTCATTAGTGCTTGTTGAAGTGAAGGCACTCCTTAAAGAAATAAATCCATAAAATGAGAGAAAAGCAACACCGCCTAAGGTAACCGAGGTCAGTAAGATTTCGTTACTTGAGAGTAGGGCACCGCCACCAAATATACCCAGAGAAATAAAAATCACATCCAGTAGACTACAGATGGTCGCCGCCGTTAAGTGGTGATTGCGCTTAATTCCTTGGTTTAGCACATAGGCATTTTGTGCACCAATAGGAATAATCATCGTTGCACCTAATCCAAAACCTTGTAGCAAAATCCACACATTCACAGCTCACCTCATCTTAATCATTCAATACAGTGAGCGCACAATAGCGAGAGTATAAAAATAAGTATAATTAATGATTTTAATATTATATTAGTAATACTAATAATCATAAAAAGGAGCCTTGGATGAGAGGGCTAGATTACAAATGGATTGAGGCATTAGATGCGGTACTGCAACAAGGAAGCTTTGAACGAGCTGCTGAAAATCTCTATATTTCACAATCGGCTATTTCTCAAAGAATCAAGCAATTAGAGAGATTTATCGCCCAACCGGTCCTGATTCGAGAGCAGCCACCAAGGCCAACGCTGGTGGGAAAAAAATTGCTAGGGCTGTATCGTAGGGTGTGTTTGCTTGAAAATGAACTGGTGCCTGAATTGATGAATGAGGAGAATACGCGGCCTGTTTCAATAGCTATTGCCACTAATGCGGACAGTTTGGCCACTTGGTTACTTCCTGCGTTATCGAATACGATGAAAACGCGGCAAGTTGAGTTGAACCTGACGGTTTTCGGTGAGTCACGTACGATCGAAAAAATTAAAAATGGCGAAGTAGCTGGCGCAATAAGCTTAGAATCGCAAGCCATTCCTGGTTGTCATGCTGACTACTTAGGCCGAATGGACTATGTGTGTGTTGCCAGCCCGGAGTTTTATCAGCGTTATTTTTCTCAAGGTGTGAACTTTCATACTTTAAAAAAAGCACCAGCGGTATCGTATGATCAGTATGATGATCTGCATAAAAAATATTTGCATGATCACTTCAATGTGCCAAGAGATGCCGTCATAAACCATACCGTGGGTAGTTCAGAAGCCTTTGTTAAATTAGCCCTATCCGGTGCGGCGTATTGTTTGATCCCCCGCTTACAGATAGCACAAGAGCTCGAAATAGGCACGCTTACCGATATTACACCAGGGTTCATTTTAACCAACCGTATTTATTGGCATCATTGGCAGTTAGAAACGGGAATATTACAGGAAATTTCTCAGGCCATCGTTCAATATGCTCGCCAAGTGTTGCCGCAATGACAAAAGTTCAACGTCAAAGTTGTGTCATTTCATAAGCTATTAACTGTGCTTATATAGAGTATCGCCTATGATGTATTCACCCATTTGAGTAAGGTAACTCCCATGAAATTAATGACAAGTGTAACGCTATTATCTGGATTGCTCAGTTTTGGTTCTATGGCGCAGGAAATGAATTTTCCTCATCTTTCAACGACAGGTTATGGTGAAGTCGTTGCGGCACCTGATATGGCTGAGTTTTCAGTTAAAGTGGTTGAATCGACGCTGACGGCGGAGCAGGCAAAAAGAGCGGTCGACAAAGTGGTAGAAGCATTTGTGGCGCGTTTGAAAGAATCCGGTGTGACTTCCCAACAAATATCGAGTTCAAATCTCTACCTTGCCCCTCAATATCACTACCCTAAGTCCGGTAAGCCTGAGTTAGTGGGTTATCAAGCAACAAGAAGTGTCACGGTTGAGGTTGAAGATTTAAGCCAGCTTAATCAATACCTTGATGTAGCGCTCGGTGAGGGCATTAACCAAGTCGACAATATTCAACTTAAAGTTCGGAATCAAGATCAATACCAGCAACAAGCTCGGCTAGCGGCGATTCAAGATGCGAATACCAAAGCACTATCATTGGCGGAAGGATTTAAGTTGAAATTAGGTGATGTGTGGCAGATAGACTACAACTCGCCCAGCGTGCAGCCGATTATGATGCGTGCTATGGCAATGGATGCAAAATCTGAATCTAATAGTTACCAAGACTCGACGCTTATTATTCGCGATAGGGTGGACGTAGTCTATCAATTAAACAACTAAGCCCTTACCTAAGCTACTGATTGATTGGTTAATTTAAAATGGATAAAAACGAGCCTTTACTTCCATAAATTGATTGTATTATTAATCGGTAGCTTTTTGTTTTGTCTATTTTTTAAGATGCTATAATCCGCTCATCACTATTTAGGGTTAATATTTAGACAAGTCATGAGATACACAAAAATAATCAGCATCCTTCTCATCATTTGTTTCTTATTCAGCGCAATAGTGACTGGGTATTACTATCAGCGCTACCAAGAAGTGAAAGACAACGCAACGCAAAACACGGTAGCGGAGGCGTTTGATCAACTCAATGAAAGTGAGCGACAGTATCGGGGGTTGAAAGCTCAGGTCGGTTCCATTATTGATTTGCTTAGTCGAAGCCAAAGTTTGTATGAATTTATTTTTTCTCCTTCAGAGATAAACCAGCAGCATCTTGAAAATATATGGTCTTCGGTTGCTGAAAAGCAGACATGGTACAGTTCGATTACACTTTTGGATTTATCTGGGCATGAGCGACTTCGTATTGATTATTCTGCGGACAACCATTTAGCCTCTAGTGCAAAAAATCTTCAAGACCTGTCACATCATGGTTATGTTGCCTTTGCAGAAAACCTGTCAGAGGGAGAAGTGGGGGTTTGGGGCATTGCATTGGCTAGTGCTCGAAGTGCTGCGGCTATACAGCCGATGCTATGTGTGATTACGCCAGTTACCGTATTAGGGGAACGAAAAGGCTATTTAGTCCTCAATGTTGATATTTGGTCACAATCTTCGCGTTTAAATCATGTCCGTGATCCACAATTAACTCCTGAGCTGATCGGCGATTCAGGTTTCTATTGGTCTTCCAACGATAAAACCAAATTATTTGGAGACTTATTACCGTCCAATCAATACGAGAATCTTGCACTTCTGCTACCGAAAACTTGGCAGCAGATGCAGACAACTCCTTCTGGCTATGTATTCGAAAATGGCAAGGTTACGGTTTATAAAACCCTTAAATTTGCTTCATTGAAACCTGTTTTTTTGATGATTCAACTCACCGATGAGCAATTAGATCATCGAGCGAAGCGTGACGTCAACGATTTAATCAAAGAAGCTTTTTTTGTCTTCTTCGTTATACTCATTTTTGCGCTTCCCATGGTTTCTATGGCGTTGCATTACCATCATCGAAGTATTGAAAGCAAATTGGCAAGAGCGGCCTTGAATGGTATGTCTGCAGTGATGATCTCAGACAGAAAGCACAAAGTGATGATGGTTAATGGCGAATTTGAAAAGATTACCGGTCTGACTATTGACGAGATAAAAGGCAGTAACGCATTAAAGTTACTGCTCAGTCCAAATGGTATGGAGTTTATGCTCGAGGTGCTTGAAGAGGTATCGCAGCAACATTTCTGGGAAGGTGAAGTAGAAATGGTCAATACACAAGGTGAGACGCTAACCGCCATCATGAGAATTCAAGCGATTAAAGAGGCGACTAAAGTCAGTTATTACATCACCTCTTTAGTCGATATTACTCAGTACAAAGTCTTAGAAAACCGATTGCGAGAATTGAGTGAAAAAGATGCGTTAACTCAGCTATGGAATCGGCGTAAATTTGAAGCAGAATTGCAGCATCATACGCACATCATTCAACGTTATCCCGAAAGCCATCATGTTTGTCTCGTCTTAATTGATATTGATTACTTTAAACGAGTGAATGATGAACAAGGACATGATGAAGGTGATCGCGTCATTATTAAAGTTGGTGAAATTTTGAGCCAAACATTGCGTACCACGGATTTTCTGGCACGTATTGGCGGTGAAGAGTTTGCGATTATTATGCCGCATACTTCTGTAGAAGAAGCCGAGACTGTCCTAGACCGATTACGAGTAGCGGTAGAGCAAAGCCTCACCGTGACTATCAGCGCTGGCTTTACTGACTTAACCGCAGATGGTAAACGCTCGTATAAATGCGCTGACATTGCTTTATATGAGGCGAAAACCTTAGGGCGAAATCGAATTTCACTGTGCAAAAGCAGTGATGATCTTGCTTAAGGCATACCACAAAGAGTGATGGGTTTGGCAAGTAAAGCGTAAATAGCGAAAATAAAAAATCGGGGCAAGCCCCGATTTTTTCTGCTTTGTATTCGACGTTCGATTATAGAACGTGAACAGAAGCTGTGTTGGTTGTACCTGAGGCAACAAGTGCACCAGAAACCATCACTACGATGTCACCCTTCTTGCCTAGACCAGAAGCCAGTGCAATCTCTTTACCATTGATGTAGAACGCATCAGTGCTGTCGATAGTATCAACAACAACCGGTGTTACACCTTTAGTTAGAACGAGTTGAGCCGCCGTTTTCTTGTTAGTAGTTACAGCAATGATGTTCGCAGTTGGGAAGTACTTACGCACTGAACGAGCTGATTTACCCGCTTCAGTTGCGACCACGATAAGTGGAGCCGCCAATTTCTCAGCAGTATCTACTGCACCTTTACATACGGCTTCAGTAATGCGTAGGCGTGGGCTGTCTAAACGAGAACCCAACTCAGCTTGTAGAACGCGGTCAGTACGAGCACAGATTTGCGCCATGATAGTGACCGCTTCAACAGGGTATTTACCTTTTGCTGTTTCGCCAGAAAGCATCACTGCATCTGTACCATCCATTACCGCGTTGGCTACGTCGCCAGCTTCTGCGCGAGTTGGACGTGGGTTCTTGATCATTGAATCAAGCATTTGAGTTGCTGTGATAACCACTTTACGTGCGCGGTTACATTTTTCGATCATCATCTTCTGTGCAAAGATAACTTCTTCAGCAGGGATCTCAACACCTAGGTCGCCACGAGCAACCATGATACCGTCAGAAAGCTCAAGAATTTCGTCGAAGTTATCAACGCCTTCTTGGTTTTCAATTTTAGAGATGATTTGGATATCTGCGCCGCCGTTTGCTGTTAGCAGTTCGCGGATTTCACGTACGTCGTCAGCTTTACGAATGAAAGAAGCTGCAACAAAATCAACGCCTTGCTCACAACCAAATTTAAGGTCTGCTTTATCTTTTTCAGAAAGAGCTGGAAGGTTCACTGATACGTTAGGAAGGTTAACACCTTTGTTTTCACCTAGCGCGCCGTTGTTCAGCACTTTACATTTCACTTCAGTTTCTGTGGTTGCAATCACTTCCATTTCAATCAGGCCGTCATCAACCAAAATTTTGTTACCTACAGTAAGGTCTTTAGCAAAACCTAAGTAAGTCACGGCAACTTTATCTTTGTTACCTACAACAGTTGCATCAGTAGTGAAAGTGAAATCCTGGCCAGCCACGAGATCAACGTCATCACCATTTTCTAGTTTGATGGTACGGATTTCAGGACCTTTAGTGTCTAAAAGGATCGCAAGCTGTTTACCAGTGTTTTCCATTACTTTACGGAAGTTCGCAATACGAGTGCCGTGTTCTACGAAGTCACCGTGAGAGAAGTTCAAACGCATAACGTTCATGCCAGCATTCACTAGCTCAGTAAGCTTCTCTACAGATTCAGTTTTAGGGCCAATCGTACATACGATTTTGGTCTTTTTCATGGAAGGTTCTCTCCGGTAAATATGATTACAATTTGAAGTTGGTTGAGTGTTCTAGCGTCATCACAAGCGGCAATTTTTCTTATCTATTACCCAACAATATTGATGTGATTTTGTGACATTAGAGCTGAAAGTCTTTCAACAGTTTAGTCATTTTATGACCAAGCATTGTCGATTTTATAGCGTTATTTTGCCACTTATTGAGTTTAAATCGGTTAAGTTGCAAAAGAATAACAGTCAATTCTGTAATTTTTTTTCTTTTCGGCGCGAATTCTACCACCTAATGAGTTCAATATCACTGCCTAAGAATTGTCTTAGGACAAGGTTTTAGCGTGAATTATTAATTTTTTAGATCGAAATAAATAGACAATAAAGTTTCGATTCGATTAATATTGCTTTCGATTCGTAATATTGAAGAAAAATATAAATGTCGAAACGAAATACACAACTGAGAAGACACACCATCGCTAACCTTGTGAATGAACAGGGTGAGGTCAGTGTTGATGCACTCTCTGCTCAGTTTGAAACCTCAGAGGTGACGATTAGAAAGGATTTGGCCTCTTTAGAGAAAAACGGTCAACTCTTACGCCGTTACGGTGGTGCGATTGCACTGCCTAAAGAGGTGGTCAATGATGAGTTTAATCCTAAAGTTTCGAATCGAAAGATAAAGCTGGCTAAGGCGGCGGCTAAGTTAATTCGAGACCACAATCGCATCGTTATTGACTGTGGTAGTACTACGGCAGCATTAATTCAGCAACTGAATGATAAACGCGGTTTGGTTGTGATGACCAACTCATTGCACGTAGCGAATGCCCTTAATGAACTAGAAAGTGAACCGACACTATTAATGACGGGCGGTACTTGGGATACCCATTCCGAGTCCTTTCAGGGCAAAGTGGCTGAATCGGTACTGCGTTCTTACGATTTTGACCAACTGTTTATTGGCGCTGACGGTATTGATCTTGAACGTGGCACCACCACCTTCAATGAACTGATTGGCCTGAGCAAAGTGATGGCCGAAGTCTCACGAGAAGTGATCGTGATGATCGAATCAGACAAAGTTGGCCGAAAAATTCCCAACCTTGAGCTCGCTTGGGAGCATATCGACGTGTTAGTGACCGATAACGATCTAACCGTTCAAGATGCCGCATTGATTGAATCGCACCAAGTGCGAGTGATCCGAGCCTAATTAACCCCTATTCAACCATTCCTAAATAAAGGCCTTCGCTTGCGGCTTTAGGGATGAAGCATAAATCTAAAATGGAGTAAAAACCTTATGTGTGGAATCGTCGGTGCAGTAGCACAACGAGATGTGGCTGAAATTTTAGTGGAAGGACTACGCCGCTTGGAATACCGCGGCTATGATTCAGCCGGTGTTGCTGTGGTGGATAGTGCGAGTCAATTAACGCGCGTTCGTCGTTTAGGCAAAGTGCAAGAGCTAGCCGATGCAGTCGAAAAACAACATATTGCCGGAGGCACTGGCATTGCGCACACACGCTGGGCGACACACGGTGAACCTTCCGAAATTAATGCTCACCCACACATGTCGGGCGATATTGCGGTTGTGCATAACGGCATTATCGAAAACCATGAAACGCTACGTGACGTTCTGCGTGAACGCGGCTACCTTTTTGAATCGCAAACCGATACCGAAGTGATTGCTCACCTTGTTGAGTGGGAACTGCGCACGGCCAGTTCACTGCTTGAAGCGGTGCAAAAAACGGTTAAACAACTCGAGGGTGCTTACGGTACTGTGGTACTTGATCGCAAAGATCCAAGCCGTGTTGTGGTTGCTCGCTCTGGTAGCCCGATCGTGATCGGTTTTGGTGTCGGTGAGAATTTCTTAGCTTCAGACCAATTAGCTTTGCTGAATGTTACACGCCGCTTTATGTATCTTGAAGAGGGTGATGTCGCGGAAGTTACGCGCCGCGATGTGACGGTTTTTGCTGCAAACGGCGAACAGGTGACGCGTGAAATTAGCGAATCTAACGCAGAGCACGACGCTGGCGATAAAGGTAAATATCGTCATTTCATGCAAAAAGAGATCTTTGAACAGCCAACGGCATTGATTAACACCATGGAAGGCCGTATCACCAAAGACAGCGTAGTGACAGAAAGCATTGGCGTGAACGCTGCCGAAATTCTTAGCCAAGTGGAACACGTACAAATCGTCGCTTGCGGAACGTCGTACAACGCAGGCATGACAGCGCGTTACTGGTTTGAAGCATTGGCAGGCGTGAGTTGCGATGTGGAAATTGCCTCTGAATTCCGCTATCGAAAATTTGTCACTCGTCCAAATAGCTTGTTGATCACGCTTTCTCAATCCGGTGAAACGGCAGATACCTTAGCCGCTTTGCGCTTGGCGAAAGAAAAAGGCTACATGGCCGCGATGACTATTTGTAACGTAGCGGGTTCTTCGCTGGTTCGTGAATCTGACTTTGCATTCATGACTCGCGCCGGAACAGAGATTGGTGTGGCATCAACCAAAGCCTTCACTACTCAGCTTGTAACCTTGTTAATGTTAGTGACCGCTCTTGGTAAACAAAAGCAGTGCATTAATAAAGAAAAAGAGGCGGAAATAGTTGAAGCACTGCATGCACTGCCTGCACAAATTAATGCAGCCCTTGCCTATGAAAAGCAGATTGAAGCACTGGCTGAAGATTTCGCAGATAAACACCACACTCTATTCCTAGGTCGTGGTGAGTTTTACCCTATCGCGCTTGAAGCATCATTAAAGCTGAAGGAAATCTCTTACATTCATGCTGAAGCATACGCAGCGGGCGAATTAAAGCACGGCCCATTAGCACTGATTGATGCTGATATGCCCGTTGTCGTGGTTGCGCCAAATAACGAGCTGTTAGAGAAGCTAAAATCGAACATTGAAGAAGTACGTGCTCGTGGCGGTTTGCTGTATGTGTTTGCCGATCAAGACGCTGGCTTTGCGGCTGATGAAACAATGAAAATCATCACCATGCCACACGTGAGTGAAATTACCGCGCCGATCTACTACACCATTCCAATGCAGCTTCTTTCTTACTATGTCGCATTGATCAAAGGCACGGATGTCGATCAACCTCGTAATCTGGCCAAAGCCGTAACGGTTGAGTGATACAAGGTGGTTAGAGCGCATATTGTCGGAAGACAATAAAGTTTGATCGTTTTTCTTTGCTCAAACACTTGGCCGAGGTGATGTAAACAAGCGACTCGGCACAAATCCGCTTCTGCCACTTAATGCTTTTAAAGTAGATGCTCATAACGCTTTTGTTCCTCCCCCTTTTAGGGGGAGGGAATCAGTTTTGTGAGCGTTGGGAGCATGCCATTTTTAATTTGAAAGCGCCCCTGATAGTGCTATCCAACATGCGAAACTCAGCTCTGTTTTCTTCAAAAGGAGTGCTAGGTTGGGGGAGTGTGTTATAGGGATACCTCCCCTTAAAAAGAGGAGGTATAAACAACCCGAACAACAGAGTTAAAGCGTGTGATGGGTGAGGTATTCGTATGCTTCCTTAGTGCCCATGTAGCGGCTTAAGCTGCGCACCGGAACGTTGCGTAAATCGACCACAATCAAGCCATCTAACGAATCATTAAAATCAGGGTCTACGTTAAAACTGACTAACTTGCCATTTAAACCGAGGTATTGACGCAGTAGCACCGGTACGCTTTTCCCTTCATCCAACCGGGCAATCACTTTTGAAAGCAGCTGTAAATCAGCCAATGCACTCAGCAAACTGGCATTCCAAGGAGCTTGTTGCTTGGGGAGTGGGTTACTTGCCTCTACCAAATGGGCGTGTTGGTTATTGTAGTAGTGCTGCGTCATTGTATCGGCTAATAAACGGCGCGCACTTTCACTGTAATCATTGCTGATACTTACGGGGCCAAATAGGTGCGTATAGTGCGGGTTTCGGTGCACATAGGTTGCGATTCCCTTCCAAAGCAGCAATAGCGGAGCCATACTTTTTTGATACTCAATGTCGACGACTGAACGCCCCATTTCAATTGCATTACCTATGGTATTGAGAAAGCGGTGGTCATACTGAAACAGCGTTCGTGAGTACAAACCTGCAATACCGCTTATCGGCACAATACGGTCGACTAAGCCTAAACGGTAAGCTCCGACCAATTTCTGCGCTTCGCGATCCCAAATGAATAGATGCAGGTAGTTGCGATCGTATTGATCGATATCGAGCTCGGTGCCAGTGCCTTCACCTACCAGCCTGAAATTGTGCTCTCGCACTCGTCCTATTTCGTGCAGTAACGAGGGGATGTTTTCTGCGCTGGTACAATACACATCGAATTCGTTATGCCTTAATAGATGATCAGAAAAAGAAAGCTGCTCAATATCGTGTAACAAAGCGCTTAGGGGGAGCCGCTGTGCAATGGATTGTAACGGCTCATCATTGGTTTCATTGCGCTTGGTTGGGTTGATGTGGCTTAAAAGGTAGGTGTTTAGCCTTAAATAGCTGACCAGTGTCTCATCACACAGATGTTGGATTTCTTTATGATTGATCGCATCGCCAATGGCGATTTCGATACGCTGATGCTTTTTATTGAGCAGTTCACGGCCCAACATTAACGTTCTTAGTAGCGGGTGGATTTTTCCGGCCATGTAAAAGCGTTTCGAATTTTGCCCGTTGATGAACACAGGTAACGCCGTCGCTTGATGCTTTTGTATCAGTCGGCTGACTGAACGGCTCCACTGTTTGTCTTCCAGTTTCTGCGTTTTACTATCAACCAATTGTGACACTTCGCCCGCAGGAAACATCAATAGTAGCCCTCCTTGAGCAAGGTGTTTATTGGCGGCTCTCAAGGCTTGCATATTCGCTTTTTGCGCGGCTTTGTCTTCAAAAACATCCACACCAATGAACAGTGAATCTAACTCTGGTACGGTTTTTAAATAGTGATTGGCTAATATCTGCACGTCTGAGCGAATTGAAAGCAGCATCTCAGCCAGAATAACGCCTTCCACACAACCAAGTGGGTGATTTGCAACAACGACTGTCGCGCCTTGAGTGGGAACTTGAGCTAATGATCCTTTCACCACTTGGTAGTCAATACCCAATACCTCTAACGTAAAACGCAAAAATGTTGCGGTATCGCAATGGGGTGGGCGTTGTGCATAAAACTTATCTAAACGAGTTAGGCCTGTCGCCCACTCAGTGAAGTGTTCGCCTAGTCCAAACGGCGTTTTTCTCGGTAATTTAAAAGGGCTTATCGTGAGCATAGCAACCTCGCATTTTATGCTTTGTGCTTATGCTAGAGAGGGAAGATGACAATCTGGCTGCGATTAAGTGAGTAATTGATGGCTCTTTTTTTACAGTTTAATGAAACCCGTCTCAAATTGGAGATGAACTAGAATCTTGGATGCAACAATGATTTTTTAGTAAAACTAAATAATTTATTGCTCACAAAATGAAGCAAATTTGTGTTGATGCGACATTTTTGGTGTTAGCTTGTAATGGCTGTAAAAAATATAAAAATGTCAATTGAACCTTTGTTTTGCTGATCTGGAATAGACGGGAGCTTCGTGCTCCCGTTGCTGTTTTTAGCGCGAGGTTGCTTATTTCTTTTCTTCTTTATTTTGCCTTGCTGCCAATCCAGCCATTTAAAAAGAGACTTTACCGCGCAATGATTTATTGGCCGCTATCCGTTTTTTCTCGTCAACTCGCCGACGTTGAGAACTTTTTGTCGGTTTGGTTGCCCGGCGCGGTTTTTCTATCACCATCGCAGAAAGAATAATCTCTTTGAGACGTTTGAGTGCATCTTCTTTATTCAGCTCTTGGGTGCGGTGAGATTGCGCTTTGAGGACAATAACGCCCTCTTTGGTCATTCTGGAATCTGGTCTTTCGAGTAATTTTTGTTTGTAGATGTCCGGTAACGTTGAGCGTCTGATGTCAAAACGTAAGTGGATCGCACTGGAGACTTTATTGACGTTTTGCCCGCCATTTCCGGCTGCACGAATCGCAGTAAGTTCGATTTCCCAGTCTGCCAGTTCAATAGTGTTGGATAGTTTGAGCATACAACCAAAGTAAAAATGTGTTCAATCCGCATTCTAGTTGAGGTGGCTAAGGTTATCTACCGCAGATTGTGGCTAGATTAGGAAAAGCGATACAGAGTGAC
>NZ_CAWNJO010000078.1:0-19835 GCF_963874835.1 Vibrio sp. V12_P9A6T4
GCTAAACCGCACTGCCAACACATAGCGATAACAAAATGAATAGCAGCCATCAAAAGCGATTGCAACAACGGAGAATATTCTGGGTTAATAAATTGCGGCAAAAATGCGAGATAAAATACTGCCGTTTTAGGGTTCAACACATTGGAAAGAAAGCCTTCACGCAATGACCGCTTCAGCGTAAATTCACTGTGTGAAATTGCCGTAACCTGCATACCTTGGCTATTTTTCAGCAACGCTTTTAAGCTGGATAGTCCCAGCCAAATTAAATACGCCGCACCAATCATTTTAACCACATGAAACAGCTCGGCCGATTGTGCCAAAATCGCCGAAATACCGACGGCGGAAAAGGTCGCATGCACAAATAACCCCATGCAAATACCCAAACTTGTTATGCTGCCGTCAGTGAACCCAGCTCGTGATGTGTTACGAATCACCAGTGCCGTATCTAGCCCTGGAGTTAGCGTTAATATAGTAATTGCGATCAGAAAGGCTTCAACGTTTTGGATATACATACCCGTCCTTGTATAAAAGAAATGTCATCGTTTACCTTTTTATACCTGAGCTTTTTTATAAAGTCTTTAACAGTTTTCACTGGATAAGAAAATAATGAAATACTCACAGCCTTGTCGGTTTGGGTCACGCTCTTTCACCTTGATTGACTTTGATGGCCTTGGTTAGACACTTAATGGTTGCTACACTTACTTCTCTTTTACGTCACGGAAGGCTAATTCCATGGATGCATTCAATCAATTAGTTCAACACTCTAAGAAAATTTCACATTTCAATCATTTAGCGGCTATTTGTGGCTGGGATCAAGCCGCAGTAATGCCTGCTGGCGGCGCTCAAGCTCGCTCGGAAGCGATGGCGCAATTGTCCGTTCATATTCATAGTTTACATACTCAACCTCAATTGGCTGAATGGTTTGATAAAGCACAAAATGAGCCATTGAACGATGAGCAAAAAGCAACTCTGCGTGAACTCAAACGCCACTGGCAGCAGGCAAACGTACTGCCTGAAGCTTTGGTGCAAGCGAAATCTCTTGCTGGTTCAAAGTGTGAACATGCTTGGCGTACCCAACGCAAAAACAATGATTGGGTCGGTTTTGAGAAAAACTGGGCTGAGGTGGTCACACTCTCACAGCAAGAAGCGCAGATCCGCGCTGATGCTACAGGTTTAACGCCTTATGATGCGATGCTCGATCTTTACGAACCGGGTACAACCACTCAATCATTGGACGCTGTTTTCAGCGATGTTAAAACTTGGCTGCCAACGTTAATCGATCAAGTCATAGAGAAGCAACGCGCCGAAGAGATCATCATGCCAACTGGGTATTACCCTGCTGAAAAGCAAAAGGCGCTAGGCTTAGAAGTCATGAAACTGCTTCAGTTTGATTTTGAACACGGTCGCCTTGATGAAAGCGTTCACCCTTTTTGCGGCGGTGTTCCAACCGATGTTCGGATCACCACTCGTTATAATGAGTCGGAGTTTATTCAGTCTCTAATGGGCATTGTCCATGAAACGGGCCACGCACGTTACGAGCAAGGCTTGCCTAAACATCTTGCTGGTACACCAGCAGGAGAAGCGCGTTCGATGGGTATTCATGAATCTCAATCGCTCTTCTTTGAAATGCAGATGGGGCGCAGTGAACCCTTTATTGAGCACTTAGCCACCCTAGCCGCCCGCTATTTTTCAGGTAGTGAAGATAAAGTATTTGCACAAGCGAATTTCCAGAAGATCTACACTCGCGCTGAAAAAGGCTTTATTCGTGTCGATGCCGACGAGCTCACTTATCCAGCGCACGTCATTTTACGTTATGAAATTGAACGTGATTTGATCAATGGTCATATCAAACATACCGATGTGCCTGAGCTATGGGATCACAAAATGCAGGCTTACCTCGGCCTTTCTACCCAAGGAAATGACCAAAACGGCTGTATGCAAGACATCCATTGGACAGATGGAAGCTTTGGCTACTTCCCTAGTTACACGCTGGGTGCTATGTATGCGGCCCAGTTTATGGCAGCAATGAAGAAAACGGTGGATGTTGATGCCGCCATTCGCAGTGGTGATTTATCACCAATATTTACTTGGCTTGCCGATAATATTTGGCGGAAAGGTAGCTTATTAACAACCGATGAATTGGTGAAACAAGCGACTGGGGATGTGCTTAACGCTCAATATTTCCAAGACCACCTAAAGCATAGATACCTTTAGCGCCAAACTTAAAAAGCAGCTTAAATCGCTGCTTTTTTCATACTTAGTTAACGCTCAATAACACGCAGGAATTCATGATGAACTTTTCATCAATGCATCTTTACGCAAGCGCCATACTGTCAGTAACATCGCCAGTAACGCTAGTACGCTCATGCCAATATAAACCAAGCTAAAACCTTGTGATAATACCTGAGTGGAAACGCCGGCCTGCTCGGCACTGTGTTCAGCAACCATGACTTCGCTTGGCACTCTCAGATAAAAGAGCGCGGAACAGAACGCAACACCGAGTGCACCGCCGAGTTCTCGTCCAAAATTAAACAGTGACATGCCAATGCCGCGATCGCGTGCGGGTAAGACACTTTGTACAACAACGCCTAAGGCCGGTAAGGTTAAACCAATACCTATACCCGCAAAACCCAATGCAAATTTCACCCACATATCGTAGTGAACTTGCCACAATGCAGCCATAGCCAAAGCAAAACCGACGATCACTAACATCTTATAACGACCAAACTTCGCGATGAGCTTCCCACCCACATAAGCGCCAGAGGTAATACAGACCATGAAGATCACCATAATGGCACCGCTTTCTGACGGAGTGAGTCCTTTTTGCCACTGAAACTGCAGTGGTAAATAGACCAAAAGCGCAAACATCAGCATTTGCGATCCCATAATAAGAACAATCGCGGTCAGATAATTCGGAAGACGTGCTAAACGCGCCGGTAAAATAGGATCACTCACTCTGCGTTCAACAACCACCAAAGCAACTAAACACGCCAGTAATGCAAACGCGCCCCAGCCAGTAGGGATAAATGAATGTGAAGAAAGTAATAACAGCAGCAAAGTCGTCGCACTCATGAGTAACGCTGCTCCCACCCAATCAAAGCGACTATCTCTGCGTTTATTGAGATGCTTCAAATAGCGGTTAACCATGTAAAGTGCCACCAACCCTAGCGGTAAATTAATACCGAATACCCACCGCCAACTGAGGTAGTCAGCAAAATAGCCGCCAAGTAGTGGCCCTGCAATACTGGACACCGCATAAACCGCTGAAATATAACCTTGGTACTTGCCCACTTCGCGCGCAGGAATTGAATCGGCGATAACGGTAAATGCCAGAGCTATTAAGCCTCCACCGCCAATCCCTTGAATCACACGAGCACCAATTAAACTGGGTAGATCAAAAGCAAAGGTACACAGCGCGGAACCCAACATAAAGATCACGATACTGACATTTAGCATCCGAACTCGTCCGAACAAGTCGCTCAGTTTACCGTAGACGGGCAATACAGCGGTCGATGCTAATAGATAAGCAGTAATCACCCATGTTAATGCTTGTCCTGCCGAGAGATCTTGCCCAATAAGAGCCAATGGAGTGGTAACGATGCTTTTTTCAAGCGAGCCTAAAGCGATGACTAAAGCAACGCTGGCAAAAATAATTTTCGGATTAGCCGAATAAGTTGAATCGGTAGGCATGTGCCCCTCATATGAACTTGATTAGAATGCGCGACCGACACGATAACGTAATAGTGCACATCCTAAAATAGGATAGAATGGGATGGCTTATTGCATAAATGGGATTAATGATGAAACTTGATGATTTATCACTCTTTTTAACGGTAGTGAAATGTGGCAATTTTACGCTGGCAGCAAAACAAAAAGCCTTGTCCACCAGCACGTTGAGCCGCAGAATTCAGCAGTTGGAGCAAGATATTGGCAGCATTCTACTGATCAGAAACAGTAAAGAAGTGGTACTAACGAAAGAAGGCGAGCATTTGTTTGAAACCTATGCCAACCTATTTAGCCAAATAGAAGATAAACAAGCACAAGCTTTAAAAGCCAAACAAGAGTTTAGAGGCGAGATCGTCATTAACGCGCCAATCCTACCCATTCGGCATCAGCTAAGTCCATTAGCACTGGAATTTTGTCAGCAACATCCTAAAGTCAACATTCGTATTCAAGTCGGTGCAGGGCTGGATTATCATACCCAGCACGACCTTGATATAGCGCTACGTTTTGGTCCACAACCGCAATCCGATTGGGTTGCGCGCAAACTAGCTAATAACCCTTCCGTGTTGTGCACAAGTCCTGACTACTCGGCCTCTTTGCTGCTAAAACATCCAGAGCAATTACTTTCTCTGCCACTACTCACTTTAAATACCAAACAAGCGTGGATATTTGAACATCAGCAAAGCAAAGAACGTTTTCAATTTATCCCTCAGGCACGTATTAGCTCTGAGGAAATTGATACGATTTTACAAGCCACATTCATGAATATGGGTATTGCAAGGTTACCTAAAGGATTAATTGATAAGGAGTTAGAGGAGAAACGATTAGTGCCATTATTGCCTAATTGGCAGATTGAAGGAGCGGATGTTTATTTGCTGCACCCTCAGAGACGTTTTCTTCCTGAGCGAACTCAGGCATTTATTGACTACATCATCAATCACTGGTCGCGCTTTGCTTTCAGTTACTGGCGTACTTGAGAATGTACAACACCACACCATACTGCTCAAATAAAAAACCACTTCTTGCTACTAACGAGCAAGAAGTGGTTGAAAGCAGTTGAGTGACTAGATTAAAGAAAGTGGAAGGTCGCGTTGAATGAAACCGTACCAATATCGTCATCGCCCAGAGTGTAATTCATGTAACTTGCACCAACTGAAATGGGCCCCATCAGGAAGTATTCAGCGCCTACACCGTACATGATGTCAAAACCATCATCTATTTTATTGCTGTTTAATTTTTTATCCCAAGAATGCAAACCACCTTTGGCATACACATGCAGAGGGCCAAAATCAATGCTTGGCTTTACCGCAAAATAAACAGAAGAGGCCGCGATTTCATTCGTGGCACTGACTTCAAATTTGCCATGGTCGGTGTAACCCGCTTCGAGGCCAATCAGAGGAAGAATACCAGTACCGGCATGAATGTTGTACGAAGTACCGCTTTTACCATTCAAATCCGATTGGCCTACCGATGCGCCGCCATAAATCCAAGAGTCAGCAAACGCCATTGAAGATGTACTGATCAGCGCCAGTGCGATTAAAGTCTTTTTCATGATGAACCTTCTTTATTTAATTTGGCAGTGGCCTCAAAACGGCGACCGATTGCCACATAGCGTCAAATTATAGTGAACTGTTGGTTAGATGCAAATCTTATACCTAACAAGCATCAATCGCATTTTTTATACGTTTATCTGAAACTGGATAAGGAGTGCCAAGTTGCTGAGCAAATAAACTCACGCGAAGCTCTTCAATCATCCAACGGATCTCTTTAACATTTTCAGGTACTTCTGCACCGCGAGGTATCTTGTTTAGTAGCGCTTTGTAATCATTGGTTACCGCTTCAATTTTCAACATGTGCAAACGATCCTTATTTGGATCAATGGGTAACTTCTCCATCCGACGTTCAATCGCGCGCATGTAACGCAGAATATCCGGCAAACGCTTCCAGCCGCATTCGGTGGCAAAGCCTTTAAAGATCAAACCTTCGATCTGCGCTTTGATATCCGATAACGCAAAGGCCATAGTAAAATCGATTTTCCCTTTCAGCTTTTTATTAATGTTGAATGCCGTGGTAAGAATCGTCTCCACTTGTTGGGCGATATCGACCACAGTATCGCCCAATTCAGCGCGCACAAACTCTTTCAGTGCCTCAAACTGCTCCGGCTCCCACACTAAACCGCCTTGCTGCTCAATTAACTTATCAATCCCACAAGCAATACAGTCATCAATCAGGTCCAATACTTTGCCATACGGGTTAAAGTAGAGCCCCAATTTTGACTTGTTCGGTAAATTGGTGTGCAGATATTTAATCGGTGAAGGAACGTTCAGCAAAATCAGACGCCTTTGCCCTGCTTTCATTGCATTGAGTTGTTCTTGCTCGGTCTCAAAAAGCTTAATTTCAACACTCTCTTTACTATCCACTAACGCTGGATAGGCTTTAACCTCGAAACCGCCGCGCTTTTGTTGGTACACTTTCGGTAATTCACCAAAGCTCCACGTATGCAAACCTTGCTGTTCAATATCATCGTCTGCCACTTGAGAGAGTGTTTCTTGTACTTTCTCTTTCAAACTCTCTTTCAGCTGATATAAATCTTTATGCTCGTTGAGTTTGCGATTTTTATGATCCACCGCGCGAAAAGTGATTTTTAAATGATCCGGAACTTGCTCTAACTTCCAATCTTCACGCTTCACCTCGACGCCCGTCATGCGTCTTAACTCTTTTTCCATCGCATCCAATAAAGGCAATTCCATCGGTGTGACACGAGCTAAAAACGCATCTGCATAGTTAGGTGCCGGTACAAAGTTTTTGCGCAGTGTTTTAGGCAACGACTTGATGAGGCTAACAACCAATTCATGACGTAACCCGGGGATCTGCCAATCAAACCCTGTCGGCTCAATTTGATTTAGGATCGGCAATGGTAAATGCACCGTGACACCGTCACTATCCACGCCAGGTTCAAATTGATAGCTGAGCTTCAGCTTAATACCGTTTTGATGCCAAAAGTTGGGATAATCTAAATCAGTGATGTGGCTAGCATCACCTTTAAATAGCATCTCTTTTTCAAAGTTGAGTAGATCTGGGGTGGCTTTGCTGACTTTTCGCCACCACACATCAAAATGACGCCCAGAGACCACATCCGTTGCGACTCGCTGATCGTAGAACTCGAAAAGCTGTTCATCATCAATCAAAATATCGCGGCGGCGAGATTTATGCTCAAGCTCCTCGACTTCAAGTAATAAGCGACGATTTTGCTTGAAAAATGCGTGTTTGGTTTCCCAATCACCTTCAACTAATGCACTGCGAATGAAAATCTCACGACACAATGGCTCGTCAATGGTGCTGTAGTTAATCAAACGTTTAGGCACAATAGGAATGCCATATAACATCACTTTTTCATAGGCCATGACGGCGGCTTGTTTTTTTGACCAATGCGGTTCGCTGTAGCTACGCTTGATCAAATGCTGTGCCAGCGGTTCCACCCATTCAGGCTGGATTTTAGCTGCAATACGCCCCCACAGTTTAGAGGTTTCCACCAATTCGGCGACCATCACCCACTTGGGCTGCTTTTTAAACAGACCAGAAGCGGGAAAGATATTAAAGCGGGCGTTACGAGCCCCTTGGTATTCATTTTTCTCTTGGTCTTTGATACCGATGTGCGACAGTAAACCAACCAAAATTGCACTGTGGATACTTTGGTAATTGCCCGGTTCGTCGTTCAATTTGTAATCCATTTCACGCATCGATTGGTGAATTTGGAAGTAGACATCCTGCCATTCGCGTACCCGCAAATAATTGAGGTAATCTTGTTTGCACTGCTTACGAAATTGGCTGCTGCTTAACGCTTTTTGCTCAGTTTGAATGTGGTTCCACAAATTCACTAGGCTCAGGAAATCGGACTCTTCATCAAAAAATCGGCGATGTTTCTCATCTGAGGCTTGTTGCTTATCTGATGGGCGTTCACGTGGGTCTTGAATCGAAAGTGCAGCGGCAATCACCATCAGCTCTTTTACGCAGCCAAGCTTTGGCGCTTCGAGCACCATACGCGCCAAACGGGGATCAATCGGCAAGCGTGCTAATTTGCGCCCCATATCCGTCAACTGCTTTTTGCTGTCGTGACCATTTTTATTGGTATCAGGAACAATCGCACCAAGCTCTTCAAGCAAACGCACACCATCTTGAATGTTGCGTTTATCCGGCGCTTCCACAAACGGGAATGCTTCAATATCACCCAGCCCAAGTGCGGTCATTTGTAAAATAACCGAGGCTAAGTTGGTACGCAGTATTTCCGGATCGGTAAATTCTGGGCGTGAAAGAAAATCCTCTTCGGAATAGAGGCGTATGCAGATCCCTTCTTCAACACGGCCACAACGTCCTTTACGCTGATTTGCACTCGCTTGAGAAATTGGTTCAATCGGCAAACGTTGGACTTTGGTGCGGTAGCTATAACGGCTGATACGCGCCGTACCTGGGTCAATGACATATTTGATACCCGGAACGGTAAGGGATGTTTCTGCCACGTTGGTGGCTAAAACAATGCGCCGCCCTATATGGGGCTGAAAGATTTTATTCTGCTCTCCGGCGGATAATCGTGCATAAAGCGGCACAATTTCAGTATCACGTAAGTTACGTTTACTGAGCGCATCGGCCGTATCACGAATTTCTCGTTCACCATTCATGAAGATCAGAATATCGCCAAGCCCTTCAGCACAGAGTTCATCGACGGCTTCAAAAATACCTTCAAGTTGATCGCGGTCTGCTTCCTCTTCACCAAGCAGTGGTCGATAACGCGTATCGACCGGATAAGTACGACCCGACACTTCAATGATAGGCGCGCCACTAAAATGGTTAGAGAAGCGTTCAGGATCGATGGTGGCCGAAGTAATGATGACTTTGAGATCCGGACGACGCGGCAGCAGTTCTTTCAAATAACCTAAGATAAAATCGATATTTAAGCTGCGCTCATGCGCTTCATCGATAATGATGGTGTCGTACTGATTGAGAAAACGATCATGCTGGATTTCGGCCAACAATATCCCGTCAGTCATCAATTTGATCTGAGTCTGCTCGGAAATTTGATCGTTAAAACGAACTTTATAGCCAACAAAGCCACCCAGTTCTGTTTCCATCTCTTGCGCTATTCGGCTCGCGACCGAACGCGCAGCAAGGCGACGTGGTTGCGTATGGCCAATCAGGCCATATTTACCGCGCCCAAGTTCTGCGCAAATTTTGGGTAACTGAGTCGTTTTGCCTGACCCTGTTTCACCCGCCACAATTACCACTTGGTTTTCAGCAATCGCTTTGGCGATATCATCGCGTTTTTGGCTTACGGGCAATAAATCAGGGTAGTCGATGGTAACGCGGTTGTTGAGACGCTGATGCGCCACCATCATTGACTGAGCAATATCGAGCGCAATTTGATCAAAAACGGCATGTTTGGCTTGCTCATTTTTTATTTTGCTCGCACCAGAGATGCGTTTACTCAGACGAAAACGATCACGCATCATGCATTCTTTCAATGCATTGCGCAGAGATGCCGCACTGTTGCTGCTAGCGTTCATTGACTTGTGTTGATTGGGCTGTGACGAGGTCAAAGCATTTCCTATTCATTTCATTACATAAAACTGAGCGGATTGTAGCATAATCAACGCTCCTGCAATCAGTTATCCTTTCACAAACGGCGAGCATTTATTCGCTTCCTCCTCGATTCCGGTATGTTTTGCCATCGTTTGTATGATTAAGCGATTTAAAATTGGGTAATCGGATCAGGATTTCTTATGTTTATAAGAAAATCGCCGCTACAATAGCGACATGATTACTGAAATGATAAAACTGTGAAAGCATCTGAACTGAAACACATACTCGATTCACTACCCGATAACACCGATCCAGAATTGGTGATGGGTGAGGCTTGGTTGCCTGAACGTCTTATTGACACACAATTGGACGGCCATTTTCTGTTTCTGGAGTTTGATAATGCGCCCGAGGAAGGTGAAGGAGAGAAAGAAGGTCGCGGTTTTGTTGAACATGAGATTGCCATGATACGGCGACGCTTTGAAGAAATTTTGCTAGAAAAAGCGGACAATAAATCCAAAGCCGATGCCATGTTAGCGCTTTTCCTGATGGGGCATGAATACTCAAGTTCAGAAGTCATTGAAATACTAGAAGACCCTAGCGTTCCTCAAGATCCGAATGATTTTTATCACGAGAACGATGAAGATGAAGATGAATCTCATGATATTTAGAATCTCACTTTATTCTGACTTGTGTTTTGCTCAATACGCCACTATTTAAACAATAATGACTCGAAATTTTCAGTAGGTTTTTTTATGTTTAATGCCATTACATCGCTATTCAAGCAACTCTTGGACGGAGAAGATTTAGGCCAGCGTTCCAACACTAACCCCAACCTAGCGATTGCTTGTTTGCTCAGAGAAGTGGCAGGAGCCGATCATCAAATTGACACACGAGAAAATGACGCTAAGTTTCAATTAGTTAAACGACTATTAGCGTTAGATGATACAGAAACCACGGAACTGCTCATTCGGGCAGAACAAAGCGTCAAACAGTCAGCTTCATTGTATGATTTCACTTCACAATTACGCGAGCTCTCGCAAGATACGCGATATGAACTTATCAAGGCGATGTGGCAAGTGGCGCACGCGGACGGTGAGATAGACCCACTCGAAGAGGCGGTGATCCGCAAAGCGGCAGAATTATTGTATGTCGACCACAGTGAATTTATCCGCGCTAAACTTTCCGCTCAAAAATAGAGCGGATTACAACATCGTTAACGCCAATTTCGCAAGGTTGTAAGCATCAACATAAGCGGAGTGCTGTCGCCCTTCCCACTCAATACCTTGCGCTTCTTGTGCGGCGCGGTGACCAATACGTTTTTCTTTCATTCTCTGCTGAATACGGTAGAGCGTTGCTAGGTTGATGAACTCGCTAAAAGGCATAACGATCCCCTTCTGCTCACACTCTTTAGCTAAAATTTGGTCATCACGCCCCCACGAAACATAAATCTTATTTGGGCCGCCAAAGTTCTTAACCATTGATTGAATGACACCTGCGAGTGGTCGCCCCTGTTTTTCAATTTTACGCGGAGTTATCCCGGTTAACTCACTACAAAACAGCGAAATTTCGTCTTGCTCTGGCCTGACATAATATTGAGCACGCTTCACAATCGTGCCCAACTGTACATCAATTTCAGCTAAACCCACTTCAATGATTTCACCCGTTGTCCCAACCCCATTTTCATTCCAGCAGCACATTTCTAAATCGAAGCAGACAACTCGGTTATAGTTCATTGTTCAGGCGTATCCTTTAAATATAAGTGGTCAAAGAACGCTATCTTACTCGACTCCTCTCAAAAACTCGACTCTCGCCCTTTCGTTCGGACAGTTATTGGGCGATTGAAACTCGGTTGCGACCATTTTCTTTGCTTTCGTATAACTTGCTGTCTGCCAAATGTAATAAAGACTCTTGATCATAAGTATGATTGATCGCCGCCCCAATACTGAGCGTGCAATACAGCACCTCATCCATGAACTCATATCCGGTTGATTCAACGGCCGCTCGTAACGTTTCTAGATAACACTGCAAAGGTTGAAGTTCTGACAATTCACAAATAATGCAAAATTCGTCCCCACCTAACCGAGCTAAAACATCATTATTTCCCATATGACGTGAAATAACCGTTGCGATATGTATTAGCATCTCATCGCCTGCAATGTGGCTATGGTTGTCATTAATCAGTTTAAAATCATCGACATCAAACATTACCAACGAAAAAGCTTTTTTCTGTAAGACGTTCTCTTGCAGTAAACGTCCGAATGCACGTCGGTTATACAACCCAGTCAAACTATCGTGGTCCGCTAAAAAGCGCAGTTCTTCAGTACGTTCTTCTAGCATCTCGCTAAGATGAAGTTTTTCTCTCATCAACAAATAGACAACATAACCTAACAAGATCGAAATAATTAAACCACCGACGCTGAGCGCCACTAAAATCCACTGTATGTTGCTCGCTATTGGTTCTGAGAACTTAAAATCAATTTTCCAATCACGGTTAGGCAGAGATAAGCGTTTCTCTATTTCTATGCCTTTGATTGAATCCCAATCTGGGCTTTGGAATAGAATCGGATCATCTTCGGCATCAAATCCGAGATCGGTTACTTTCATATACAATCGATGATCGGATGCCGTGCGGCTCACCAATCCATCAAAATAAGTAGAGAGTCGAATAACACCCACTACCACACCAATCATTTCCTGTTTGTTGTAGTTAAAAACGGGATGATATACCAATAGTCCATCCTTTTTGTGGTGTGCTTCTATGCCATCTTGCAATAGGCGGACCTTATCGGATATAGCAGGTAGCCCCGTACTCTCAATATGTGCAGCAATTCTTTGAAAGCGAGGGCGTAGCGAATAGAAACCGAGCAATTCAAGGTTACTTTTGGTTTGAGGATAAATATCACTCAGAACATAAACGGGTTGTTCATTCTCTTCAGAAAATCCAATCACCTTTTGAGCCGCTTTAGGTACTGTAAATAACTCAAATTGAGGCAAACGATCCCTCATTAATGTTACAAATTCGTCAGCATCATCTTTTGTTACTTTCGCTAACCATTGCAAACCGATAAGGCTGTAGGATGTTGACATAACCCCATGGGCAAAAACGTCAAATCCTTGCACACTCCCCCCCTCGGTAGCATGCAAAAAATTGGCAGCCGAACCAATAAAACTGACATCATTTCCAACCAACGTGTCTAATATGCTTGCTTGATGCTCGGCGTGGCTATCAAACAACATGACAATATGATTCTTTTGATTAATGTAGAGTAATGAGATGACTGACGCTGTCATCATTAAGGTAATAATTGAAATACATAAAGGGTAGATCACCTTTTTGTCGCTCTCTAACATAACAGCCTCTCCGTGGCTCAGGACTCAGGACTCAGGACTCAGGACTCAGGACTCAGGACTCAAATTACTCTTATAAAAGTAGGTAAATCAATAGCCAGTCACCAATTTATTAACCAATTAATCTTAAAGTTGAACCAGAATAGAGAATTAATGATTGATACTGCTCAAAACGCAAGCAATCACTTTAGCTTAAACGTGATGATGCGGACTTTCTATCCTGTATTCGCCTTGAATATGGTAAGCTGCGCCCCTATTTTTAAGTCTATTCACCGTAGGCTCACGAGAATTCCCACGCCTACTTCATTGTGTAAAGAGAATTGTGATGAACTTCGATTTAAATATGATCCCTACCACCTTTGATATGCTGCATGCTGGGCTCAGTGCATCAAGCCTTTTGCTACTTCTCATTGTGGTATCACGCAAATCAAAAGTCGTTGAGAAAGTTGTTGAAAAACCTGTCGAGAAAATTGTCGAAGTCGAAAAGCCGGTTGAAACGATTGTTGAAGTCGAAAAAATCGTAGAAGTAGAAAAAGTGATTGAGCGCGTAGTTGAAGTCGAATCTAAATTAGCGACAGCGCCAACCGATTCCGCCCTACAACTTTTGTCGTTAATGCAGCAAGAAGCTCGTCTGATTGACTTCTTAAATGAAGATGTCACCGCCTTTTCAGATGAGGAAGTTGGAGCCGCGGCGCGCGTGATCCACGCCGGTGGTAAAAAAGTTCTACAAGATTACATTCAGCTCACGCCCATTCGCGGCGAAGATGAAGAGAGTCGAATTACCATTGAAGCCGATTTCAACCCGCAAGAAGTTCGCTTAACGGGTAATGTGACGGGTTCAGCACCCTTTAATGGCACCTTAGTCCATAAAGGCTGGAAAGCAACAGCTATCACTTTGCCTAAATTGGCTGAACAGTATGATGCTTCAATCATCGCCCCTGCCGAGGTTGAATTGTAATGGAACAGACAGCGCCAAAATTTAGTATTGGTATTGACTTAGGCACAACACATTGCGTGCTCTCTTATGTTGATACACAGGATGAAAACGCTCGCGTTTCAGTAATGAGCATCCCTCAACTTACCGCGCCCGGTACGGTTGAAAGCCGTCATCAATTAGGCTCGTTTTTATACCAGCCTCATGAACATGAGATGAGCCCTGCCGCACGCGTTTTGCCTTGGTCGGCCGAGCCAAAAGCTTTAGTCGGTGCCATTGCGCGCAACCTTGGTAGTAAGACACCGATTCGTTTAGTCGCCAGTGCCAAATCATGGCTATGTCATGGTGGCATCAATCGACGTGATGCATTTTTACCCGTGGGTAGCAGCGATGAAGTGGAAAAGATCTCGCCATTAAAAGCCACTGAGTGCTATCTAGAGCATTTAAAAAGCGCTTGGGATCACGCTCACCCTGACTTCCCCTTAGCGACACAAGATGTCACGTTAACAGTACCCGCTTCATTTGATCCAGCCGCCCGAGATTTAACCGCTGAAGCAGCACGCAACGTTGGTTTTGAGCAATTAACGCTGCTTGAAGAGCCACAAGCGGCTTTATACAGTTGGATAGATAATAGCCACGATGCGTGGCGCGATGAAGTCAAAGTGGGTGATATTGTTCTCGTGGTTGATATTGGTGGGGGAACCACTGATTTATCCTTAGTGGAAGTGACTGAAGACGCTGGTAACTTAACGCTCAATCGGATTGCGGTTGGTGAGCACATCTTACTTGGCGGCGACAACATGGACCTTGCCCTTGCTTACCGTTTAAAAATGAAATTGGCGCAAGAAGGTAAAGAATTAGCCCCTTGGCAAGTACAAGCGATGACGCACGCTTGCCGAGATGCCAAAGAGGCGCTTCTTAATGACAGTGCCCTACATTCCGTACCGATTGTGGTACCAAGTCGCGGTTCAAAACTGCTCGGTACAACGCTTAAAACCGAATTGACTCAACAAGAAGTGCAACAAACCTTGGTCGATGGTTTTTTCCCACAAGTGAATATCACTGATCATCCCGTACAAAAAGCACGTGGCGCATTAACGCAAATGGGCCTTCCCTACGCGCAAGACGCTGGAATTACCCGCCATATCGCCGCGTTCTTGGCAAAACAAGCCCATGCAATGGGTGGCGACATATCCGCTCTAGAAACATCCGCTCTGAATGATAACCCATTTGCTGGCATGCCCGGTATGGGCGAAGCTCCGGAGATGGATTTTATCAAACCGACCGCCATCTTACTAAACGGTGGCGTGTTAAAATCCGATTTATTAGCAAACCGTCTTCTCAGCACTATTAATGCTTGGTTGAGCACTGTGGGAGCACCACAGATTAAGCGCTTAACAGGCTTAGACCTTGATTTAGCCGTCGCATGTGGCGCAGCGTATTACGGCGCAGTTCGTCGTGGACAAGGTGTGCGTATTCGCGGTGGCATTGCCTCGAGTTATTACGTCGGTATTGAAAGTGCTATGCCTGCCATTCCGGGGATCACACCGCCGATGGAAGCCTTGTGCGTCGCCCCATTTGGCATGGAAGAAGGAAGCAGTGTCCGCGTACCAAGCCAAGAGTTTGGATTGGTCATTGGTGAGCCTGTACATTTTCAATTCTTTGGTTCAACAATACGCCGCGATGACGAAGCTGGCATGCACTTAGATTATTGGGCTCCAGAAGAACTTGTAGAGCTGCCCGAGATCCACGTCACCTTGCCTGTTTCTGAAGGACGTCGACAAGGCGAAGTCGTTCCGGTTCACTTAGCCTCAACGATCACAGAGCTCGGGACGCTTCACTTAGAAGCCATTGCGACCGACAACGGCCAAACATGGCACGTTGAGTTCGATGTGCGTGAAGATCCTCAAGTCACTCAATAATCCCCACACGGCATCTTCGGATGCCGTTTTTGACATTCAGGAGCCTCTATGTCTTCTCCTCGCTTTCTCGTCGGTATCGATTTAGGCACCACCAATACTGTGGTGGCATTTTGTGAAATCACCGAATCGTTAGAAGACTCACCCGTGCATCTTTTTGAGGTCGACCAATTAATTGGCCCCGGTGAAGTGGTTCGAAAACCACTCCTTCCATCATTTCGTTATCACCCGGCCGACGGGCAGATCGCACCTGATGCCCTATCGCTCCCTTGGCAAATTGAACCGGTTATAGGCGATAGCAAAGAGATAATTATTGGCCAATGGGCAAAAGATCTAGGTGCAAAAGTAGAAGGGCGACAAGTATCCAGCGCGAAAAGTTGGCTCTCCCACCAAGGGGTTGATCGCAAGCAAGCCATCTTGCCGTGGGCTGGTGCTCACGATGTAGCGAAAGTATCCCCTGTCATTGCCAGCGCCAGTTATCTCAATCACATCCGGCAAGCATGGAACCACCGTCATCCAAGTCATCGACTTGAAGATCAAAATGTCATTATCACCGTGCCGGCATCATTTGATGAAACGGCTCGTAAGCTCACCATCGAAGCTGCAACGCTGGCGGGATTAAGCTCAATTGTACTACTTGAAGAGCCACAAGCCGTTTGCTATGACTGGTACGCACGTCACCGCCATTGTGCCTCACAGCAACTACAGTCACTCCCTTTGATCTTGGTTTGTGATGTGGGCGGAGGTACGACAGACCTCAGTTTAATTGAAGCGAAACACAGCGCAGACAACCAACTCTCCCTTGACCGAATTGGCGTGGGTGATCACTTAATGCTCGGAGGTGACAACCTTGATTTAGCATTAGCTCATCTAGCGGAACAGCGCTTTGACAGTTCGAAAAAATTAACCGCCGCCAGTTTGAGCAAACTAATTCAGCAAACTCGCCAAGTAAAAGAGCAGCTCTTATCAAACCAAGCCCCAGAGCAGCTAAAAATTACGCTCCTTGGCAGTGGTTCAAAGCTATTAGGCGCAGCAAAAAGCATTTCCCTGACGAAACAAGAGGTGCATGACATTGCACTGGAAGGCTTTTTCCCACTTTGCTCGGTACAAGAACGTCCAACTAAACGCCGCAGTGCTGTGGTGGAATTCGGTTTGCCCTACGCAGCCGACCCTGCCGTGAGTAAACACATTGCTGAATTTTTAGCTGAACACCAAGCCGTTTCTCGTCTTGCGCTCAAGCAAGAGTCAAACGCAACGGCCATTCCCGTTGGGTTGCTGCTCAATGGCGGCGTATTTAATAGTGAGCTTATCACAAAGCGCATCACTCAATTATTGACCGATTGGCGAGGTTCGCCGATCACCCTGCTAGATAATCCTCACCCTGATTGGGCAGTCGCACTCGGCGCTGTTGCCTATGGTAAAGCTCGCCAAGGTGCACAGCTTAAAATCGGCGGCGGATCGGCACGCTCTTATTTTTTACACCTGCCTGAAAAAAACAGTGCCGGACATGCTTTGTGTATCTTGGCTAAAGGCACCGAAGAAGGACAAGAGATACGCTTAACCAGCCGCCGATTTTCACTGACGTTAGGTGAACCCGTACGCTTCAACATCCTGACCTCAACCCACGATATGTTTGCTGATCGTCGCGTTCAAAATGGGCTGTTATCGACCGTTGAACATGAACTTTTTACGCCACTGCCTCCCTATATAACAGCGTTAAAAGGAAATGATGATGCTCTATTGCATGCTAACCAAAAGCAACGAGTGGAAGTTCAACTGGCTTGTCAATTAACGGAAGTCGGCACGCTCAAGATTGAATGTGTCAGTGTTGAGGACGAAAAAAACCGATGGCAACTTGAGTTTGAAGTTCGCAAGCACAGTGAGTCAGACAGTGAAATCCAACGTCATCCTCGCTTGTCAGAGGCGATTTCGCTCATCACACACCTTTATAGTGGCAATAAAAAAGCCTCTGATAACCAAGCCATAAAAACGCTTGGCAAAGATTTAGATAAGCTTTTAGGGCCACGTGATGAATGGGATTTCACCACGCTAAGACCGCTCTTTGATGCATTTTCTCAAGGCCGTAAACGTCGACGTCGCTCAGAGCAACACGAGAAAAACTGGTTGCGTCTGGCTGGATTTGCCCTGCGACCAGGATTTGGCGACCCAACCGATCCTTGGCGTATGGAACAGATGTGGAATCTGTATCAACAAGGTATTCAATTCCAAAATCATCAAGGTTGGAGCGATTGGTGGGTATTTTGGCGGCGTGTTGCTGGCGGACTGAGGCAGGAGCAACAAGAAACGATTCTAGCGGATATCGCTAAATATCTTCACCCGAGCGCAATCAAAAATCCAAAATCAGCTCAAGAAGCACACGACAAAGGGTACGAAGCAATGGTGCGGCTTGCCGCTTCGCTGGAACATCTAGAAGTGGAAGATAAAGTATTACTTGCCACGTGGTTTTTGAATAAAGCGATTAATCAAACTCAATGTGAACAAGCACACTGGTGGGCCGTTGGGCGGTTAGCCTCTCGGACGCTGCTGTATGGTAGTCAACATTCAGTGATCCCAAGAGCGCAAGTGGAACAATGGTTACCGAAGTTGCTTGATCAAAACTGGCACAAAGAACCGATGATTGCCTTTGCCGCGGTAATGGTGTGTCGCAAGACAGGAGATCGTCTTTTTGATATTAGCGATGATGTTCGTCAGCTCGTTTTAGCCAAGTTAAAGCAGAGTAAAGTTCCAGAAACTTGGTTTACTTTGGTTAATGAAGTGCATGACCTGTCTGACACAGAATCCAAACGTGTCTTCGGTGATACTCTTCCAAGTGGGTTGATACTGCTTAAAAAATGAATCGACCTAATTTGACCACTCTCGTTGCTATGATGACGAGAGCGGTCAAAGATAACACTGAATGTAGATTACAATTTCCTAAAAATCGCTTCACAATCCGTTTGCTGCATGTATTTTGGCGCAGGATAATTCCAAAACGCTTCACGAAAAGCTTGTTTGGCCAATTCTGGAATATGCTCTGGCATGAGCCCCTGTAACTGTGTAGGTATATGCAGTGTGTGATTGAGCTCTTTCACATACCCAATGAAGGCGTCCGCTTTCATTGAATCGGTCAAATGTGGATCGGTTATTTTGAGTACGTCAGCCAGTTTAGCCAGCTTATCTTTCGCCGCCTCTTTGGAGTATTCCAATACATGTGGCAACACAACCGCATTCGCTAAGCCATGCGGGAAATGGTATTTCGCCCCAACAGCATGGGCGATGGCATGTGTATACCCTAAACTGGCTTTGGTAAAAGCAAGTCCAGCGTAATAAGAGGCCAGTGCCATGTTTTGTCTCGCCGTCAAATTTTGGCCAAAGAACGCCGCTTTTTCCAAGTTATCGTGGATCAGTTTAACCGCAGCGATAGCATAGCGATCAGTCTCTGGCGTAGCATTACGCGATATAAAGGCTTCCACTGCATGCGTGAGTGCATCCAACCCCGTTTGCGCAGTAATATGAGTAGGCAAGGCCATCATCAGCATCGGATCTAACGCTGCAATAAGTGGCACAAGTTTCGGGTCAGTAATCGGTGTTTTTTGCTGAGTTTGAGGGTCAGAAACCACCGCAATGACGGTCACTTCAGAGCCCGTACCTGCCGTGGTTGGGATCACAAACAGCGGCGCAGGTGTTTTCCATACTTTTAACAACCCCACTAAACGTTTGATCGACTTGCGGTTAGTAGCACAAGCGGCGATCACTTTTGCACAATCGATTGAAGAGCCGCCACCAATAGCGACAACGCCTTGGCACTTCTCCAATCGATACTGATGGAGGCCGGCTTCAACTTGATCATAAGTAGGATCAGGCAATACATGGTTAAACACCACACAACTGACACCAACGCGCTCAAACTCAAAGGTTAGTTTTTTTACATAACCAAGCTTTTCAATGCCTTGGTCCGTTACGACAAGCACACGTTCAATACCCATCAAAGAAACCGAATAACAGAGTTGCTTGAGCGATTCTTTACCAATAAACAAGGTTGGCTTGGAGATGGGCAGAATCGCTGCGGCCAATTTGAGCACTTTCATGTATAGCTTATGCTGCCACTGCTGGTACTTGATCTCCATGATTGGTCTCGAGTTGTGAAGTTCTATTAACTAGACTAGGCAATACAACGAGTTATCTCTACCTAGAAAGTCAAATTTTGCAAGATAAGGCAAATAATCGCTGATCATTATTAGATTTAACGCCAACTTAAGCTCGCATTTTAATGCAAACCTTGTAAAATCCACCTCGCTCACTTTTTATACTTATAATTGAAATCATTAGCTGAGTAC
>NZ_CAWNJO010000079.1:0-19688 GCF_963874835.1 Vibrio sp. V12_P9A6T4
CAATTAATCCTAATGACGTTTTTGTAATTAAAAAACAGATCTAATAACATTTTTGTCATTATTTTTTGGTGGAGTAGAAATACTAAAGAGTTGCTTTTAAAAGGGGTGGGGCATAAATAAAATCATGATTATTTATGTTTCTACATAACTAATCTATATTGTATAATTAATAAAGTTATGGACTATTTTTTATGTTAAACGATTTTACATCTTATTTGCTGTAGCACTCAACTTATAGAAATGAACTATTGTAGATATGATATAAACTATAGCTTTTCTCATATAATATTATCCTGATACCTCTTTCGAGTTTTGAAAAATCTCGTTGATATATAAATTTATACTATATTATTTTTCACTATAATAAGTATGATTGTAACATGAGCCTTTAACAAAACTATTTTTTCTTAGGTTAGAACTAGATCTCGATTCTATTCTTTGCTTCAGTAGAAGCATCATGTCTAAATATCATCACAAAGTGACTAGCTAGAAACAAAACATCAAAGAGCTAAGAAATCTTTGCCCACTCACCTTATAGGTCAATAAACACACAATTAAGAAGTGGAAAATACCGCTCACCTAAGACTTATTGTTTGTTTGAGGAAATAGCCCAAGCACTTTAACAATTCTATGCTTGGGCTTTTTTATCAATTTCCAAAAGCCCGGTATTAGATTTTGGTCGTTTGGATGATAACAGTACCGAGTGCGCCGGAGTCTAAATTCGCGCCTGTTTGAGACGTGATGTACTTATTCAATGGAGGCTGAGGGCCTGATGGTGTCCAAGTTGAGGTGTTTGTTTTACTTCCCCAGGGGCAATCCCAAGAGTAGGTCCCAACGTGCGTTGAACCATCGTATAGTTCAAATGTTCCTTCTGTACCTGATGATGCATCTGAACGACCGCATGCATTAATCGAAAATGATGAGCCTCTTTCGATTACTTTTCCTTCTATCGCGCTAGGCTTGTACTCATTATCTTTACTACCACCAGCAACACCAATTTGTTTTGAGTCATAAAACTTGCCCCAAGAATGGCTCACATTTTTCAGCGTCACATCATAGTTCGTTGCGTAAATCGTAATAGTTACCCATTGTGCATATGCCATGAGAGTTACCTTTCCGTTTGACGTTTAAGTTTTTATGTTTACCCAAAAGATAAACTTTGTGTCGTACTCGCCTCAATGTGTAGCAACGAGCACTTCATTAAACAATCTAGTCCGTTTCTCTCATTATTCTCGTTTTCTTTATTTTTCTGTTATGACTAGCTCAACTTAATATGCAACCAGATGTAATCATGTTAAAAGTCAATATCATTCAATCTGTAACCTGAATTTAAAAAACTGAAATTCTAAAACCTCAACTCCCTATTCGGCGCAGTATTCTACTCATGGCGATTGAGTAAGCTGTGGTTACTATGTTTTAGCCGAGTCACTACCATCGGCTGGCTTAGCGGCACCATATGCCCCTGAATCCTCATAAATTTGTTGAGATTGCTGGCTTTGGCGTAATCGTTCTAACTGTTGCTGCTTCTTTAATTCGGCTTCGTGATTCGCCTTTATTGTCAGAACTCGCTGATAGTTATGCTCCAACGCTTCGGGTGTCAGTTCTGCGAGATTCATGGATTGACTGAGCTCATTGATGAATTGGCGCTTTTGTGGGTCTTCGCCTGCCCATCTCTGCGCGGCATTTGATCCGGCATCAGGATTGGATTGATTGTCACCTAATCGTCCATACACTTGGTTAATCATCGATTTTCTTTCATCAAAGCGAGCATTAACCACGGAAATTTGCTCTGGTGTCGGATCCAACAAATCATTCAGTGCTGCAGTACGGTCTTTTTCAAGCTCGGTCACCACCTCTCGCCACTGCTTATCCATTTCAGTGCGTGATTTTGTCTCTACCACATTGAAAAGGTTGGCATAGTGCTCGTTGGTAAAAAACTGCTTAGCCATATGGATTTGGCCTGTCACGTCTTTCATTAACGCATTGAGCGGGATCACTTTTACAGATTCTTGGCTACCTGCCAAACGGCTTTCGGTTACTGGCGCGGTTTTGGTCGTGCCATCTTCATAAGTCACCTTTAGCCCTACCACTACACCCGGTTGTTCGCCCTCTCGATTCGGGTCAATGTCCGCCACAAAGTCATGACGCAGATACTCTTTATCCTTAATCACCTTACCCGATTCAGGATCTTTATCGCCAATCCCTTGCTTAACATTACGCTCAAGCAACACGCCCATCGATTTCGTGAATTGTGAGTCTTGGTAAGAAATAGATCCCTCAAGCACTTTAGGCATGGTCGATTCAATATCAAAGGCCGCCTGAACCACGCGAGGCGTGTAGCGACGAGGGTCGTAAGCACTTCCTTTGATGTATTCCTGCTCAAATAAGGGATCAAGTTCTCCGGTTTCCATGTAACGTTTGAGGCCGGATTGGATAAGCTGCAAATTCTCCTGCATATAAGCCATTTTCTTTTGCTGATTGAGCTGGTACTGGCTAAGTGCTTTTGCACTTTTTTGCGCATCAACCTGTACATCAAGCAGCCTAGAACGCTGAATACGATCCTCATTTTCTCGTTTGAGGCCATCTTGATAGCGTTTATCCGCTTTTTCCGTTTCAGCGTGACGAAAAATCATTTCATCTTGGTAACGTTGCTCATTCTTTGCGTCAATCTGAGAGAGTCTAGATTGCTCATCTCGATAGCGTTGCTCTGCTCGCTCATCAAGCTTATCTCGACGTTCATTATCCGCTTTACGTTGGTAGTAACCTTCGGCGACCTGAAATCCGCGGATCGCGCCATCAACGGCACTGCGTGTATCTAATTGCATTAGAAAAGCTCTCCTAGAATCAAACCTGCTGCCGCACCAATCGCTGCTCCCATGGGTCCACCCACACTACCCGCTTGCATGCCCGCCATCATGCCCATACCCGCCCCCGTCGTTGCACTGGATAAACGCTTAGTATGCTGTGCTTCTTTGAGGCTTTGATTGGTTTGATTTCGCTGCTCTTCGCGCTGCGCCGATTCTTGCATCCCTGCCAGCGCCCGTTTACGGGTATCTGCGCCTAAACTCAATAAACTGTATGCCATCATTACCCCACTTTAAGCTGTGATAATTTATCTTTCGCGCCACCACTGAGTACACTCATCGCACGCTCTTGCTCGTTTTCACGCAAACTGTTCTTGGCCGTCACTTGCGCCAGCGACAGCTTGGCGTCATCGTTAGGATTGGTGTCTGCCTGAACGCCAAAACGTGCCATTTGGTTAACATTCGCGAGCCGTGCACTCTGTTGCGCGCTCGAAAAATTGGCTCCTACTCGGCCAAGTTGCTGTGTCAGTAACTCACCATTTTGTGTTTGCTCAAGTAGCTGTTTTTGCTGCGGATAAAATCGTTCTAACCAATCCTGATACATGGCGTTGGTGATATTGGCGTAGTTTTGCGCCGCCGAACCTGAAACATGAACGCTCATTATTTATCCTCTGTTGAGAACCCAACTATGATCCATACCAGCTTGACCTTTCAGCGTCTTGGTATCGACATTCACAAAACTGCTATCAGGCTTGGCGCGGTTCATGTACATACTGGTTCCAATACCTGCCAACGTACCCACCGCTTGAGCATTTCCACTACGTCGATTAAACGAGGTCGCGGCATCTTCCGCGGCTTTTTTCAATGAGAGGCGCGCAGTCTCTTCCATCCCTGCCAATCCTTCAGCTTTCTGGCCAGCACCGAGGGCCACAACGTCTTGCTTACCCACCACATACTTATCCTGCTCATTCACTTGAGCGCGGTTTACGGTGTCGCCCTCAGCGAGTGTTTGGTCTGTAGCCAAGCTACTTAAGGTTGCTTTAAATTTTCCAGAGCTCGGATCACTACCCGATGCTGTAAGATACTCTGCCGTTGCCTCTCGCGCTTTGCCGTACTCACTCTGATAATTTAAATCTGCCGCCTGTTTCACGTCGGCCATATTGGCCTCTGAGTTAAGGTTGTTCACTCGCTGTATGAAGATATCTTCAAACGCCTTGAGCTCTGTGTTGTAAAGGTTCCACTCTTTCGCCGCGACTTGTGAAGCGGCGATTTCCGCCGCCGTTTCCTGAACGCGGCCATTCTTCTTTCCACCCATTAGATCTCCTTGCACCAAGTCTCAACATCACCGGTTTCGATACAACAAAACCCACTATCAATAAGGCTCACTCGCAAAGATTTCACGGCTGTATTCAGCAGCAACTTTTTGGCCTGTATGCGCTTAGCTAAGTGCTCAACCCTCGGTAACTGACGCTTAAGCGCGCCTTTACGAACACTCCAAGCAAACAGTACCCATACCTGCATCTCGTCATTATCCAAACTGGGCTCAAGGACAAACAATCCCTCCTCCACCAAAAACAGCGAAGCCCTACCATTGAGTAGAGCTTCGTCCACTTGCTTGGCGAACGCGTGCCGGTTGCGCCGCTCGGTCTGTTCCATCAATGGCAATACTCGGTATCGCCACGATTCGTAAGACAGTTTATAAAGACTCATCGACAAACCATGTCGGCCTCACAGGGCGAGGCTCCTCACGTAAATCATAACGCCGTACCGCTTCGCGATAGGCCAACATTTCAGTCAGCTTTGGCGATGTGACTAACCGCTCCCCTTGATAGGTCGCCGTTGGCAACTCCATAAAATCGGTAGCCGCAAGTTCGGCTCGCGCCCAAGCTCTTTCATTGACCTCATGGCCATCGAGCCAAGTTTGCCGCAGCGCCAATCGCTCATAATAGAGCTCATCGAAGATATTCCCTGCATCATAAGCCGCATTAAACGTGTGCCAGTCGGTAACTTCTTCTTGGAAGTAGAATCGATATTGTTCTTTTTCAGTTGTCACCATCATGCCATCACCTTGGGTCGATACTGTTATTGATAGACGCTGACATGTTGACGATCACCGCACCATCGTGCAGCGACGTTAAGCGCAGCCGAAAACGTAAGGACTGGGAAGCGGCGTAAGTCCAGCCATAGCCAAAGAGCGAACGACGACTGGCAATGTGCGCCTCTTCGACGGCATAACCATTGCTTCCTCCTCTGTAGTAGGTGAGCGCAAAACTGACCCCTGCCACATTCACGGTCGTGCCTACCGCATTGGCGGTATCAGTTCCAACAATCCTTGCCTCTGCAACGACCCCACCACTGAGATTAATGGCCTGAACAAAGATTTGTAAAAAGCCAGACCCGCCCATTCTTGGCCGCCTCACTGTAAAGTTAAATACTCCATCAGGTATCGTGCGATAACGTGCTCGGTTCATGGTGTTGATGGACACATCACCCGCAGGGAAAAAATCCACCGGAGCGGTCGCGCCATCGCTGTAGTAGCTGGTTTCCGGTAGAGTCACGCGTACCGATTCAGAGGTGACCACTAACCCGCCCCCTAACGCAGAAGGATAAGAGAGGCTGGTCGTCGCGTTATCCCCAAATGTGGTATAGAGCACCACCGATTGGTAGAAGGTGCTGGCGATAATCGTCGCCCCTTTGATCACTCCACCATTAATGGTGGTCCCTTCGATGTTGCCACGAAAATAGCCATTATTGGCCTGTAAATTGTTGGTTTGTAAAAGGCCGTTTGAGTGAATAAAGGTGTGATAGCCGTTATAGGGACCGCCCGCACCGAATCCTGCGTCACCGCCTCGTAATTGACCGGTATGAATAACAGGGGAAGCGATTTCGATACCGACTTTCACCACATCAGCCACAATGGTTTGTGCTTGTAGGATCTGAATGGTCGCTTTTTCAATGATCGCTTTGGGGATCACGACCGCGCCATTATCAATCGCGAACGTTGGAACTAAGGTGCCGGGCTTATTAGGATCGTACACAAAGAACTGACTGGCACTGACCGCCACTTGGCTGGTGCCATCGCTCTTAGCAATCAAACCAATCCCAGCGCTGATCTCGCCCGCTTGCGCTTTCGCTCCCCAAATAGCCTTAAATGCCGCGCTCCCATCCTGATTGATGGTCGCTATCGCTTGGGCATTGGTTTGCGCGGCGGCCTTTGCGTTACCCGCGGTGGCTTCGACAGTATTCACTCGCTCGGCTAATGCTTGATCTGCATTTGCAAAAACCTGAGAGACATCAAGAAGTTTAGCTTCATTCAACGCGGCTTGCGCCTCATCTCTTGCCAGTGAAGACACATGAAGCTGAGTCACTTGAGCCGCGAAGGTTTCTGTCGCACTTTTCAATTGGCGCTGGATTTGCGCGATAAACTCTCCAGAGGCCGCCAGCTCACTATCCAGTTGTTCCAGCAAATTCTGTGGCGCTTTACCGCTTATCTCTTGCTGCAATAGTTGGATAAGCTCGGATTGTTTTAGCTGCTCTGCCAGCTCATCAATAACTTGGCCAATGTCTTGCGATGTTTCACCCAGTACCCCGTTAACACCATGATAAGGTCCCGCAAAATTCTTAGTATTGATAAAACGAATCCAGTAATAGAATCGGCTCCCCGCATTCACTACATCAGAAAACACATTAGCTGGCGTCGTCGCCATTAATACGGCTTGGGAAAAGTCATTGTGATTGGCTCGCCACACTTCAGCATACGCGAACCCTCTGAATTGCGGCGTATCCCATTGCACCAAGACGGCAGTAAACCCACCAAAGGCTTGCACATGGTGAGGCGCATGCGGAACCTGAACTAAACCCGATGAACCTTCACCGCTTTGACTCACATTCGATTGCGCGTTTTTAGCGTTTATCACAGCCACGTCTTTTTCGGTAACCGCTCGGTAACGGCCATCCCCACGCTGCCCGGTTAAAATCTCGACGTTTTCGTATAACGCTTCGAGTGAACGTCCTGCCCGAAAAGGCGATCGCTTTGCCATCAGTACAACTCCGAGAAGCTATCTGCCATGACAATCCGCTCGACCTTACTGGTCCCTTCTACCTTGATTTGCCATCTGCTGCCGCGCACCGCAGGCAACCGAAATGGCGCGTGAGTGAGCTCGCCCTGTTCCAGCCTGAAAATCGCCTCACCATCGACGATGACCGTCACACTTAACTGCTCAGGGGCTTTCGCTTCAACGCGAGCGCAAGTCAAAAAGGCGTGCTGAGGAATAAGAAAAGCTTTGGTTTGCCATGTCATGGCGACCAGTTGATCACCTCGTTGCCAAGCGTTAAGCGTATTGCCCTTGGCAATAAACAACGTATCGTCATGCAAGTAGTGAAATGCACTATTCCAAGTATTCGATAAACGCGTCAGGCTTTGTGTACTCGGGTCAAAAATAAACGCTCCGCCTTGGTATTGAGCGATGTATTGGCCTTCAGCCACCCACGCTTTGATCGTCGTTGGCATGAATGTCTGCCAACTCTCTCTATCCATAATGCCTTCGGTGATGACCGTGGCACTCGTTCCCGAAATAGCCACTAGGCCATCCGGCGAGGCATACATCGCCATCCCGTTTATCACCACCAAGGAAGGGGCACTCACACACGCTTGCTCAATGTTAAGGCGCATACTGGTTATCATACTTGGCGTTACGCCAGAAAAGAGGTACGGCTTACCCTTAGTGGTCACAACCAGTGACGTTTCAATCGGTGCGATGGCCACAATATCATCGTCAGTGATACCACGGTGACTCTTGCTCCACGCATAGGGCAAATAGGCTTCGGAGAACATCACCTCGTTACCTGCGAATCCGGCGCAGATGCCATTCGCCATCGCGCAAAGTCCCTGCATATTGGCATCGGGCATATCGTAGTCCCATGTTTCAAGCGGTGGTCCATTGACATTACGTGCAGAATCTAAGTATTGGGTCTGACTGACGGGAAGCTCAGCCACCAGTAGGTAATCCCCAGCTCCGCTCGCGGATACCGAACGATACAAGCGAGTATGAGTGATATTGTGTGTATTGACAGACATCGGCGCGAGTTGCACCGTCACCGTCGAGCCGGGTTTCTCAATCAATACAGGGACACTCGGCAACCCCGGTGCCCCTTCTTCCCCAAAGCGTGTCACGTAGGTTTGAATGTAGAGCCTATCTTCATCATCGTAGGCGGGTAACTCACCCTCAGGGGGATTGTCACCAGTCGTAGCATCGACCTTAATCACAACGGGCTTACCCATAGGTCTTGGCACACCTAAGTCATACCACGCGGCTGGCATTTGACCTTGTGTGACCGCAATATCTTGTGCGGTCACCTTGGGTTTACCTTGCCCTGTCCAATAGACTCGTTGATAAGTATCTTGCGCCATCGGATTAGCAATCACACTCACGCGTTGAGTAAAGGTAAACCAGTGCGAATGTGCATAATAAAACAGGGTTACCGGTGACGAGGTCGCCAAGGTGCCATGCTCTTGATCTGAGCGCATCGGCGCAACCACGCCACGCTCATAAGTGCAGTCAAACGCCAGAGAAGCCGCTTCGTTTGGCAATAAATGAGGCTCAAGACGAGGAATTTCACCTTTCATTGTCGAGATCTCGATACGCATACGCTCACCCTACAAAAACAAACAATGCGGCCATAGACTGCATCGAAAAATGTCTCAATCTCTCTTCCTGCATTAAATGCCACCCGTCCAGTTCGCGAGCTCATTCAGACTCACCTTGTATTCCACCGAATAGCGAAACCAAGGCGAAACGCCTTGACCGGCTAAATTCATAAATCTGACGACAAATCCATTACTGATCGGCTGCACAAAATAAGGTAAGCAAGGCTCTTCAGGAATGATCTGCGGCGCGAATGGCTCAGCTAGTAAAGTCGACCCCGAAAAGGGAAAGTAAAGGTTAAAATCATTGGAGGTTTGGTTTTGGTGCCGGCCATGGCTTCTCACCACGCCATCGCTGTACACCTCAACAACTCGCCAAGCACCACTGACGCCTGCGATGTTTTCTGCAAAGACTCTTTTCAGTAATCGGCGGCTCGACTCTTTACCCACCCAGAGGTACTCAAATTCAATCACCGAAAAACTGAGGCCACTGGCCGTTTCCGCCCTGAGTTTGCGCCCCTCTCCATACACATAACTTGGGTAACATTGTAAAACGTCCTGCCAACCTATCCCCGTACCAGCACTGACATACACAGGTCTTGGCAGCGTACCTTCTGCCCCCAAGGCAGGCAGATAAAGCTTATTACCCCCCATTTTCAGGGTGCATCCCGAAGTGCTGGGCTGAGCAAATGAGGCGCAAACAGGTCGCCAATACTGGGAAACATCTAGCTCGTTTTCGGTCAATTCCAAGGCAAACGCGAAGAACGCCATATCAAAGAAGGCAAAACTGTTGCCCTCATTCGAGCTGCATTCCAAGCGATTACGATGAACTTTGAGTAATCGCCCCAAAGCAGCACGAGCGATACTGTGGGACCCTAGACGAACTTTGCCGCGGTTATTGGAGAGATCGATGGACCAAGCTCCACCGCTTCTCAATTCGGCCACCAACACGCGATTCACCTCATCCCACTGGTTATTCGCTATCTCTAGCGACCACTCATCCACCACGCTGTGACTCACACTGACCAATCCATCACCAAGAAAGTTATTCAGTTGGCATCCATCCACGCGAATATTGGGATGCATTGAGGCCGTGACCGAAGGATTGGCGTGTGCACGCAGCAATCGAGCTTGAGGATTTAACGACGTGAGCTTCGCACCTAAAATGGCTACTGAGCCGTAGTTAACCACTCTTTGCCCACTGGGAGAGTCGAGGGTTTCCAGATAACAGGCGTTCCCAGATGGGCAGCTCAATACAAAGCTGCCCCCGCGAATTTGGATATTGCCGTAAGGAATAGGTTGTCCAGTCACAAAGGTGGAAGCGTTTGGGTAAGCGGCAATCAGCATTTCTGCTGTCCCAGAGCAGTTGACTATCTCTACATTGCCCCCACCCTGTACCTCGATAATTTTTGACACATCATCAAATAAGCAGCCAATGAGCAGACTGGGTTTGCCTTTGACCAAATTTCTTTGTGTGAACTTCACCGAGCCAATACGCCGCAGCACACAGCCACTGAAAATCACACTCTGTGCACCCGTGTTATTGGTGGTTACCTGCGTACAATCTTCAAAGACGCAACCAATCAACTGAACCCCGTCGGTTCGCGACTCTAAAGCGCCCTCCACAGTATGGCTAGAGAGAGACGCGGCCAGTCGAATTGCGGCATCCCCCACTTTTTTAAACTGACAGCCGATAAACGCCGTATTGGTGGCCCGACGAATATATACTCCTTGCTTACCCCACTGCGGATTGCTGCCCTCTCGCTCACCTGTCAAGGAAAGACCAATAAAAGTGACTCCGTCGACTTGGGTATCCGCGCGACCAACCCAAAATGGGTATTCGGTCGCGCCAGACGTTCGAGTCAGTGCTCCACCAATCACTTTGACCTGATTTTTGTCGATGATGAGTGCAGAACTCGGCGCAACCATCGGCCTATCCAAATAAATGATTGAGCCGTGGGTCACCTGCTTATTGAGCCTATCGAGTCCTCGATAGACCGAGACGGGATCATTGGGATCTGTCACAAACTGGCTGGCATACAGCGTTTGCGTACCGATTTGCACAAAGCAACCTTGCCCCACACCCGACCAACTTAAAAATGTGTTTACCGTCTGCTCTTCGCCATCCCAAGCTTTTAGTGCATCCAATGCTATGACCTCTGCGCCATTATGCTCCGAGAAATCTCGCTCACTATCGAACACAAATAAGCCGCCGCCGGCATAACTCTCCGCGTAAAACCCCGCGACAGAAAACTGTTTCCCGTCAGTCAGCTCATAGGTCGGCAGCGCTTTTAAATGCGAAACATGAATCACCGCAATCTGCGTCGCCGCTTCAGATCGGTCGGCATGCAGTGCAGAGCGAGAGGCTTGTTCGGTGGCAATGTGCGCCGATAGCGCCGCTTCTCTTGCTTTCGCCGTCGTGGTGAGTGCATTCTCAGCGACTTGCAGCGCTTTCGCGTTGACGTTACTACTGAGCACATGGGCACTCGAATCCACACCAAAGAGCGCTTGAGTGTATAAATCCACCAGCTCTGCGGTGGATTTCTCGAGCGCATCAATCGTTTTCAACAGTGCTTCCATCGACGGCGAACTCATTAACGTGCCCCTTCACTGCTCTGGATCATCTGCGCCTTAGCATTATCGGTGGCCGTCTTATCGCCCAACGCGGTGGCAAAGGCTTGTAAATGCAACTGAGCTTTTTGGCCTTCCGCGGGATTTTGCGAATCTTTGTTATAGGCTCGGTACATCACAAAATCCGACACTACCCCTAAATAGATCTCAGGCAGTGGAAAGGCATCGCTTTCGCTCGCCACTTGTAACGTGCGTGAGTAAACCAGCTCTACATTGACTGGTGCTTGAGGTGACGGGTATAAAAACAGGGTGGTTTCATCGAGCTCATTACGCGTCCAACAAACGGGTACTCCCGCGGTTTTACGCCACTCTGGATAGAGTTGATTGAGTTTATGAATATTCACAAACTGCGCCGCCTGTTGATTGATGTGGTTGACCGCCAAAATTTGATAGGCATCCGCCGGTAGACTGACCTGATAAGAACTTGATTCGATCATCGCCGTTGTTCGAGATAAATCAGGCCGGCGAATCACCATGGCTGAAATGGCATCATTCACAAAGTCCATCAACTCAGGGCGCGACCAACGCACATGTCGAACATCGATGAGATCGCGCGCAACGCGATCAATAAGCCCTTTAATGGTGACGCTCATCAGAAGAACTCCCGTTGACGTACCGGATTGGTAAAGGCCTGTTGTTGACCCGTTTCTAAGCCAAAACGCTTAGCGCAGCGGATCGCCTCAACAAACCACGTTCGATACTCACGACCCAGCGATGGATTGTGCCAATCACTATCGGGTTGCAACATCAGACAATGGGCTGCGCCATAACAGATCGCTTGGCCATACTCATCCCAAAGCACTTTGGGTAAGGTCTGTGAGTCACGTTGCGGCTCTATCGCACAGTGGATGAAAAGATCTTTCCCCTCTCTTAGAAAGCGCAGCTCATCACGACTGGTTTGCAGATAATCAATACCTTTGATTAATGCCAAGCCTTTATCATCCACCACCGCCATCAACTCAGCGGTGGTGTACCGACCAACACTCGGTGAATTCAACTCAGAGCTACCCACAATCGCAACCACTTGGTGCGCACTAACCCTGTCGATTGTTCTCGTGTAACGCACAAGACCACTTTCTCGGCAAAACTCTTGCCCAGCTTGCAGCAAAGCACTGTGCAGTAATGGCGCAAGTGAGACATTGACCAATTGCCGAAGGGTAGGCACAAACTGTTCGATAGCGACGGTTTCCATAATCACTCCGCGAGGTTTGCCGGTTCACTCTCTTCACTCATGCGACGCAGATAATCGCGCACTCGTACTCGAAACTCTGTCACCTCTTCCTGCGCGCCTTTGGGGGCAATATCTAGCTCATTAGCAGCGATCAGCGTCTTTAACTTGGCTGAGTTGAGCTTATCGAGATCCAACTCCTCACCATTTAGCATGACAACCATGGAAGCCGCTTTTTCTTCTGCCTCCTGCATTGCTTCTTGCGCTGCCCTTTGATGAGCCATCGCTTGGGCCTTTTCATCAAGAAGCTTCAGATGATCCTCTAACTCCTCTTCCGTTATCCATACGCTCGGAAAATCCAGTAGCTGATAAGCCAAATCTTGTTCAACTAAGACCGGCTTATGGCGCGGAAACACCAGCCTAGAGCCAGCGACCGTGTCTTTTTTCTTTGGCTTAGGCCCGATATAGACCACAGCAATTTTATGCGTCATCACTCTCTCCCAAAAATCAAAGGAGGCTCTTGGCCTCCCTCTCTACAGTGGCTGGGCTTAATACCCAACGTTGACGTACTCCGGCAAGATGAGAAGCTCACCTGTGGCGACACCACCTTTAATGGTGACGTTCAGGATGCCCTTTTCTTTGAGGTACACGGGCTTGATCGGGATCTGCTTCGCGACTTTATTGGCGACCGTTTCCCCAAGCGCTAAGGCGATATCGTTGACTTTGATATCGACGCTGACCGAGGCACCAAGCCCATTGGTCACCAAACGTACCCCCGTCAGCTTTAAACCTATCGGCAGCTCCAAGACAGCAAATACCGTATCGATAGGCGTGTTTTTGGCACTGAGTTTTCCTTCTTCAAGCGATAAATTGCCGTGCGCCCCAACGTAGACGCGGTTGTTAAAGGTTTCACTTTGTCGATGAGTCATTCACGTTTACTCCACTACAGGTTCACAGCCGTATCGAGCGCAATCACGCCGTGATCGTTCACGCGACCCGTTTTGTCTTTAAAGCGAATTTTCTTGGAGCCATTCATCCAATACACAGTGACTTCGGTACGGTTACCCGCATCCACATCTTCCTCGTGATAACGGAAGGATTGGCCACCTTGCGTTTTTCCCCACGCGTATGCCAACGCCTGCCCGCCGAGTAACATGGCGCGATCTATGGTGGTGGCCGCATTGACTTGACGCACACTGGCTGCTTTATCGTTATTGGAAATCGAGACAACAGAACCAGGATTAAAACGGATCGGCATACCTTTGTATTTGCGCACCAAGATATTGCCCCGCATCAGACAGTCGCCACGAAACACCGGATGATTAAAGTTACGCGATCGGGAAATCGCATTCGCAGTGAGGTTTTGCCAATCTTTACCTGAGGTTGAGGTATAGAAGTCACTCCATTGACGTGGGGTAACACTCAGTAAATAGAAGGGCTCATCGCCCGCCATCTTGTCGTCATTAAAACGGATTGGTTGTAGTGGATGTGGCATCTCTTCAAGGTAGAGACCGATATTATCCAATGTTTCAATCGAGAAAATATCCGCCGCATCGAGCCCTTCAAAGGAGGTCGCATCGCCCCCAAAGAAGTGGCGATCATACGTTGGCGGCAAGACATCATTGACCATGATTTCGGCAAACTCAGTATCACTTTCTAAAGGCACAATGATGTCATCGGTCGCATAATCCCCCCGCGCTCCGGCAAGGTGCACCGTCGTAACCTGATCTTGCAGCGTATTCACGTAATCCGGCAGCAAAGCTCGAGTGAGTTTACGCAGTGGATGGCGAGTCTTTTGCTGCGTCATCTTACCGCCAGAATCCACTTGATGGCGGCCTTGGTTGATTTTCAGTGAGAAGTCCGCGAACTCTAAACTTTCACCCCGTCCAGCAATTCGGCGATCGCCCATGGTCGGCTTTTTCGTCAAACCATGCACAATCTGCATTTCTACCTCATCCCCTGCCGATTTACTTAAGTCGGCGCAGCGGACAATCGGAGCATGAGGTGAGGTTTGCTCATTGCCTTTTTTATTACTGGTCACACTCTGCGGCGCATCTTCGGTCAACATATTGGTAAACGAGCGATTGCGCAGGGTCGCTTTGAACAGCGCGGTTTCCTGTAACTTCACGCCGTCAGTAATGGTTGTCATACTTTCACTCCAATAAAAAAGCCCCAGCGTGTCAGCTGAGGCTTAGTGTTTGAAAAACGGGTTTAGAATCCAGCGTTATAAAGCAGTTGCTCGATTTGCGCTTCACTGAGAGAGTCAAACAATTTACCCAACTCTTCGTGATTAGCACTCTGTACCCGGTTCATCAGATCGGAATCCCCCGTGCGATGAGTATTGCCAAGCTCACTCGGTGACGCAGGCAAAGCGTTTTTCGCTTTACGGCTTGCTTCTTGCGCCGCGCTCAGAGCCTCTTGGGCTGACAATTTAGGTTCATCACCAAACGCCAGTCGTACCCGCTTACTGACCTCTTCAAATCGCTCGGCGTAGCTTCGATTCGACCATTCTGAACTTGAAGCCAAATGGTCATCAATTTGCTGCGCGGCATTCCAACGCGCCCCACCTTCACTCATCCACGACTGCAGATCCGCGTTTGCTTGTAGCGCCGTCGTCAACTCAGCGTTGTCCACTGGCGCGGCGCTTTCAGTCTCCGGTGATGTGGTCGAGGCCGCCACCGTGCCACTGGAAACCAACGCCTCAATTTTGTTATTCATAGCCAAAAAGAAAGGGGCGAGCTCGGGGTAATCCTCCTGTAACGCAGCAAGTTTTTTTTCATCAATGGTGACATCTTCAGGTAAGTCAGCCGGCGCAACGCCCAATTCCTCGAGTTGTTTGTTACGCACATCAATCATGCGCTGCGCTTTCTCAAGCTGCGCTGAATGCGCTTTTAACTCTTCAAGCTCTTGGCGAAGCTGAGCTTTCTCTTGCCGCTCTCGCTCGAGCACTTCCATCGGAATGATGTGCTTTTGGTCTTTGGCAATAATACCGTCTGGCTGCGCGTTAGGCTCTGCAGTTGGCGAGGCTGCATCGGTATCGCCGTCTAAACCTTCCACGCTTTGCGTTTGCGAAGAGGGAGCAAGGTGCTCGTCAGCGCCCTTTTCCTCCTCGACGGTTGTGCTGCTTTCTTCCGCTTCCATCGATTCCAACAAAGCTTCCAGCTCTTCCAATGTTTCGTTACCAGTGACGGTAATCGTATCTTGATGGGTATTCATGGTGACTCCTTTGATTAGACGTATCGCTGTCTGTGCGGTTAAGCGCTCTCGTAAAAACGCTTAGCGACAAAAACAACAAAGCCGAGCACTGGGCTCGGCACTGCATAAAAAATGGGACTATTGCTCGCTGGACTCGAAGTGCCTGCAAACCTGCATGGCGGCAGCGTAATGGCAGATAATGCACGCGTGGTGTTGTGTGGCCAGTGCGGTGATGATGGAGGTCGCCTCCAGTTCGACAGCTTGGCTCGCCTCACGCATCAGCGCCTCCTTTTCCGTATTCAAAAACACCGCCAGCTTATAGCCCTGAACCTCAACCGCATCAGGAAATCGTGCTTTAAAGCGCATTTGCCACTCGGGCATCGAAAGAAAAGCATACATCTGATAAAGGCTCATACACGTCTCCACATCGCTTTGGTGTGGTTGATAATGGTCAGCGGATTGCCGTTATCTGGCCGGCTTGTTTGAATAGCACTCTCTTGCTGATCTAAGGGATATATCGTTCCATTAATGATGAACTCACGGATCTGCCCTCTTGTGAAAAGTGATGTGGTCCAAGAGCGCATCATACGAGTTACGGTGAGCGGCGTTTGAATACCTTCACGGCTCACTTTCCATTCGCCATCAACACCAATGGAGGCAACTGACCCCACCCGTCTGAGCCGGTATTGATGAGGTTGATAAGCATCAAACTGATTGGTCAACCATGAGACAATTGCGCCACCGATATAGCACTGGATCCCACTGCCACCTTGGAGCAATCGAAAGAAATTATCGACCGTCTCTCCAGAAAAAAGCGCTTGAAAACTGTCGTTTCTTAACCCTTCAGCCTCAATGGTGATATCAAAATCACCATTGAAAACCATAGGTTTATCCAATACTGCATATTGCGTTAAACCATCAAAATATGGGGCGTAGCGCTCGCGGCTCACCAAGACTCGGCGTACCCAAAGTGGCTGTTGATCTACCATGCTTACACCAAGGAAAAGTGGGCATTGTTTGGAACAAGATACCCGCTACGCAAGATCACCAGCTCATAGTGACCTGTCGCAGTAAAGGTTTGTGCGGTGATCCGCTCACCATCGAGCTCATATTGCAGTTCAACGGAGCCACCCGCCTCAGCTTTTACCAATAACGAACGAAACGGCTTGGATTTATCCACCAATACCGTGAGTTCATGCGCGGTACTTTTCATCAATACTCCCGCTTACAACGACTCTAATTCCGCTTTAAAAGCGGCAAGCTTTTCTGCCGAAGCTCGGTCAAGGCAAAGTCCGCCATCAGCGAGCTCAATCACGGTCAGGTTGGTTGGCCACATCGGCGAAGGTTTTCTCACTGCGCTGCACGAGACCACCATTAGCAATATGCTCACTAGGAGAATCGGTTGCCGCTTGTTTACGCGACCGATTAATCGAATCCAAAATCGCATTCACTAGCCTCATCAAAAGGGATAACCACTCGTTCATGGTGTTACTCGATACATTCCATCACTTCACACACCGCCTGTGACACCAGCGACTGAAACTCCGGCGATATCTGGTAGCCTAATGACAGCATCAGTGCCGCCAATAACGCCACCAACGCTCGGATCACTTTGCGGCTTTTCAAAATAAGACCTAGCTTATCCATAAGTTCCCCTTAAAGGTCATTGTCCACTGCGGCGAACAGCAAGCACTGCGCGACTCGGCGCATCCACCCTCGTCCGTATTCGTTGAAGGTCGATACTTTGGTGTAAAACGTGATGCGATAGGCGATGTAGCGCATCAGTAAATCATTGAGATCCATCGTTTGTGTCGCCGACAGCGTCTTCGGGCCGATAATGCCGTCAGGCTTTTCACCCACTGCGTTTTGCAGCATTTTCACGGCACGATGCCAACCATGCTGCACCGCAGCATCAAAAAGTTGGTATTGCATCGCCGGACGAAAATGCGCCATACCGAACGCTTGCCACCAATCCTCAAAGTAAATCGCCTTCACCTGCTCGTAGGAGAGGCTTTTGATATCAAGATGTGGGTAAGTCATCGCGGCAATGCCACGATTGGTGCCCTTAAGCTCACCAACGCCGACACGTCCTCCAGTCCAGTTTCCGCGATCTTTGGGGTCACATTGAAAGCCGCCTTCGTGGGGCATGAGACGTTCGAACACCACATCAAACATGACGTTTCTCCAATAAAAAGCCCCCACATCCAACCAAGCATGTGAGGGCAATAAAAAGCATTCGGCGTTTAAGGCTGATTTGAGATAGAGCTAATAAATTTACGCTCAAAAATGGCAAGGATCCGCGAGCCAGCGTAACCACTGATACCACAAGCAAACCCAGCCAATTCTTGCGGCCATTCAAAGTACATCGCGGCCAAAGCACACAATGCGCCCGCAAATCCAGAGACGATGATTTGCATCAGCGCTTCTACCCAACGAAAGGGACGATTCTTTTTGCGAATATCGATGATGTAAGTCACCAACCCTCCCCAAATCGCCATCAGCGCAAGGCCTATGGATTGGAGCTGGGTCCAGCTCTCCGGCTCTTTCAATGGCATCTCAACTCCTGACAGCCAATAAAAAACCCCGCCAGTGGCAGGGTTCAGAAACAAAAAAAGCCGCTCGGAGGCAGCTTTGGTATTGTTGGAAAATCTACCGCAAGTTGGTTGAGAATTCAACTCTTGTAGATGGGAAATTGAATTTAACAGAAGTACCTTAAGGAGATTCTTGTTAGCACGTCTCTGGACAAAAACGAGCTAGATTCTTTGCTCTAGCCCGTATCACTTTGATTAGGAAAAGTATGGTCAGATTCAGTAGGAACTAAGAGCTGTTAACAACTTTATAGAGCCTGAGCATTAATCACTATAGGACCAGCAAATGTAAAACCTAGGTTGAACGAAAGCCTATCACCTGTCAATAAGGCATCCCATAGCAGTTCGGTATTATTATTCTTGTGCATGAATATTTCAGTGCCGCATCTATCTAATTTTACAAATCCAGAATCTCTTGAGGTTCTTAAAATAATACCTTCAATTACACTGTATTTCGAACGTTCAAGGTTATATTCAAAATCTCTTACTTCATGTTTGGAATCATAAGATACTTTAGCACCCCTGAGATTCATAAATGTTTTTATTGCCTTTCTCTTTAACTCTTCATCCCCCGATGTGTACGCAAACCTAGCAAACCAAAACTTAGCAATATAGTTTTTGTCTTCAGGAGAAAATGCCCTTTGATAATAATATAGTAAATCCGACTCTTTATATTCTGTGTGACATCTAATTAACTCTGCATAGTTGAAATTAATGTCTTTATTATTCCGTCTTCTTTCTAGTGCTTTTTCAAGAACTATTTTGGCTTTGTCTATGGCTTTATTACGTATATGTAACTCAGAAAGTCTAATTGCAATAAATGGTTCTTTATCACTGTCTTCGAAGGCTTTCTCTAGATTCTTAATTACATTAGGGGTGTCATTACATATATCAGCAAATTTTGACTCAAGCATCGAGATATGACTATCATTCGGAAATTTCTGTTTAACAACAGATATATATTTCTGAATGTCCCTTATCGTGTCACGGAATGTTTTGTCATTAATATCATCATCACCTAGGTTATCATTAAAATCATCTATCAGTAATTCCAATCGTGTTACAGATGTATGACTAGACTGCCCCCATGTTCTTTCTATTTCATCTAGATAGTGCCTAGATTCAGCTCTATATTTCCTTCGCTCATGCTCATCCTCAGTAGATTTTGCTTTATCTCTCCAAATAATCGATAAAGTATGAATGATTGAGCTGTCATAGTGTGCAATATCTTTGGCTATTTTAAGGTATTCAATAGCTTTTTCTAAGTTTCCGTTAGGCCTTAATCTTTCATAATTAGCCATCTGCTGAAGAATATATGGATCATCTCCAAGGTTATCTTGTGCGTACTCATAGATTGCTCTGACATCTTCAAGAGTATTAAATAGTTCATCTAGAGACTTGGCTTTAACCATACCCCTAAAAATATATTTATCTGTTTGATATGAGGTATTTAGCTTTCTTATTATTGATATGTATTCTTGATATCTATCTGAGCTATCGGTCAATGCTCTATTGAAAACGATCTCTGCAATTTCTGAATGTCTAGCTGTATAGAAGTAGTCTCCATTTTTGTCTTGCCTAACTACAACTACTTTTTCCAAAGGTCTATGGAGGGTGTCATTAAACTCATCAAAACAAATGCCATGAATACGTGATAT
>NZ_CAWNJO010000080.1:0-19613 GCF_963874835.1 Vibrio sp. V12_P9A6T4
ATCGTACTCTACGTGAGAAGTATTGATTGTAATACCGCGCTCGCGCTCTTCTGGAGCGTTATCGATAGATGCGAAGTCTTTCGCTTCACCACCGTACACTTTTGCAAGTGTAGTACAGATAGCAGCAGTTAGAGTTGTTTTACCGTGGTCAACGTGGCCGATAGTACCAACGTTTACGTGCGGTTTCGTACGTTCAAATTTTGCTTTAGACACGATCGTGTTCCTTCCTAGTTATGATTCGTCTTGAGTCACATATAGCTCAAGACGCGCCAGAAATTGCTATTTTATGCGCCAACTCTCATCAGCGCAATAGATTCGTTATTAAACAAATAACAGTTAACCACGTTCTGCAATGATTGCTTCTGCAACATTTTTTGGCACATCAGCGTACTCTGCAAACTCCATGGAGTAAGAGGCGCGACCCTGAGTGGCAGATCGTAAGTCTGTTGCATAACCAAACATTTCCGATAGAGGGACTCTAGCATGGATAATCTTAAGGCCTGCATGGCCTTCATCCATACCTTCAATCATGCCGCGACGACGGTTTAAGTCACCCACAACATCACCCATCCAATCTTCTGGAGTAGTTACTTCAACTTTCATCATTGGTTCAAGAAGAACAGGCTGCGCTTCTAAAGCACCTTTCTTGAACGCCATCGAACCAGCAATCTTAAACGCCATCTCGCTTGAGTCGACATCATGATATGAACCATCGAATAATGTCGCTTTCACATCCAGAATCGGATAACCAGCTAACACACCGTTGTTCATTTGCTCTTCGATACCTTTCGCAACCGAGCTGATGTATTCCTTAGGAATCACACCACCAACGATTTCGTCGACAAAGACAAAGCCTTCACCGAGTTCCGCAGGTTCAATCTTAAGCCAAACGTGACCATATTGACCACGACCACCAGATTGACGAACGAACTTGCCTTCTACTTCCGCTTTTCCACGGATAGTTTCGCGGTAAGCCACTTGTGGTTTACCAACGTTACAGTCCACACTGAACTCACGCTTCATGCGATCAACAATGATGTCTAGGTGAAGCTCACCCATACCAGAGATCAACGTTTGACCTGTTTCCTTATCGGTTTCGACACGGAAAGATGGGTCTTCCGCCGCCAGTTTACCTAGCGCAATACCCATTTTTTCTTGGTCAGCTTTAGAGCGAGGCTCTACCGCAATTTGAATCACTGGCTCAGGGAATTCCATGCGCTCAAGAACCACTTTGTGGTCTGGGTTACACAGCGTATCGCCTGTCGTGACATCTTTTAAGCCGATCGCAGCCGCAATATCGCCAGCACGAACTTCTTTAATCTCTTCACGTTTGTTGGCATGCATCTGTACGATACGACCAAAACGTTCTTTTTTCTGTTTCACTGAGTTGTAAACGGCATCGCCAGAGTTCACCACACCAGAGTAAACACGCATAAAAGTCAATGTCCCAACAAATGGGTCAGTGGCAATCTTAAATGCAAGTGCCGAGAAAGGTTCGTTGTCGTCAGCGTGACGTTCTACTTCGTTCTCGTTTTCATCCACGCCTTTAATGGCTGGTACATCTACCGGTGAAGGCAAATATTCAACAACCGCATCCAATACCGCTTGTACGCCTTTATTTTTAAAGGCACTACCACAAGTGGCCAATACGATTTCATTGTTAATGGTACGAGTCCGTAGCGCTTGTTTGATTTCCGCTTCTGTCAGCTCGCCGTCTTCAAGATACTTTTCCATTAACTCTTCACTAGCTTCCGCTGCCGCTTCTACTAGGTTGTTGTGCCATTCTTCGGCCAACTCAAGCATATCTTCTGGAATGTCTTCGTAAGTAAACGTCATGCCTTGATCGGCTTCATTCCAGTTGATGGCTTTCATCTTGATAAGGTCGATGACACCTTTGAACTCTTCTTCCGCACCAATATTTAATTGAATAGGAACAGGAGTCGCACCAAGACGATGTTTAATTTGGTTTACAACGCGTAAAAAGTCTGCGCCAGCACGGTCCATTTTATTAACGAACACCATGCGAGGAACACCGTATTTGTCAGCTTGACGCCATACAGTTTCAGACTGGGGTTCAACACCAGATGAGCCACAGAATACAACCACTGCACCATCAAGCACACGAAGTGAACGCTCTACTTCAATTGTAAAGTCAACGTGTCCTGGGGTATCAATGATGTTTACGCGATGATCTTGGAACTGTGCTTCCATACCACGCCAGAAGGTTGTCGTAGCAGCAGAAGTGATAGTGATACCACGTTCTTGCTCCTGCTCCATCCAGTCCATGGTTGCAGCACCATCGTGAACTTCGCCGATTTTGTGAGAAAGGCCAGTGTAGAACAGAATACGCTCAGTAGTGGTTGTTTTACCTGCATCTACGTGAGCACAGATACCGATGTTGCGGTAGCGCTCAATAGGAGTTTTCCGAGCCACGATTGTATCCTCTTACTAAGGTAATCCTTAGAGTATGAAAATGTGCTGCGAGAGAACCTCGCAGCACAGAAGGTATTACCAGCGGTAATGAGCGAATGCTTTGTTCGCTTCTGCCATACGGTGAACGTCTTCACGTTTCTTAACAGCAGTACCTTTATTTTCTGACGCGTCTAGCATTTCAGCAGCTAGGCGAGCAGCCATAGATTTTTCACCACGCTTACGCGCAGCATCAACTACCCAACGCATAGCAAGTGCGTTACGGCGAACCGGACGTACTTCTACTGGCACTTGGTAAGTTGAACCACCCACGCGGCGAGATTTAACTTCGACCGCTGGACGTACGTTTTCAAGAGCTTCTTCAAATACAGCTAAGTGACCTTTGCCAGATTTCTCAGCCATAGTGTCTAGTGCAGTGTAAACAATTTTCTCTGCAGTAGATTTTTTACCGTCAACCATAAGAATGTTAACGAATTTTGCCAGCAGTTCAGACTTGAACTTTGGATCTGGAAGGATCTTACGCTGACCAATAACGCGACGACGTGGCATGGATATTCTCCGTTGTCTTTTTCAGGTTATCCAAAACTTTTCAGTTTCTTCAAAAATTAAATAATTTAGTGTTTGGCCTTACTTAACGGAAATCCATTAAGATTTAGGACGTTTCACACCGTATTTAGAACGAGCTTGTTTACGGTCGTTTACGCCTGCACAGTCAAGTGCACCACGGATTGTGTGGTAACGCACACCTGGAAGGTCTTTTACACGACCGCCACGGATAAGAACAACTGAGTGCTCTTGAAGGTTGTGACCTTCACCGCCGATGTACGAAGTCACTTCGAAGCCGTTCGTTAGACGAACACGACATACTTTACGAAGTGCTGAGTTAGGTTTTTTAGGTGTAGTAGTGTAAACACGTGTACATACACCACGTTTTTGTGGGCACGCTTCTAGTGCTGGCACGTTGCTTTTAACAACTTGCTTTACACGAGGATTGCGGACCAACTGGTTAATAGTTGCCATTAACTAGCTCCTGAATTTACTTAAAGTAAGCTTTGTGAAAAATCTAGTCCCTAGTGCACTTAGTACAAATAGGGACGCAAAATTCTATGCAGCAGTGAGAGGTGTGTCAAGAAATATACAGATCTTTTTTAACCACCATAAGTAAAGGGTGGGTAATAGAAGGGTAATAGTGATAAAAAAACCTACCAAGTGATTGATTTTTCATGATTAGTAGTAAGTTCAACCAAACCAGAGAAATCCACTTTGGTAATTTGTACTGAGCAGAGATCCTGCACACCACGCGCGCAGAGATCCTCAAGTAAGACATAAACCCTGTTCAGATCGTTGAGTAGTAAAAAAGAGCCCGCACTAGGGTTACTCATATAAACCGCTTCTTCAACCAAGATAATACTATCCTCAGCCAAACAATAACGCTGCGCTAAGGCCAGTTTTGCCGTGTCTTTTACAATATGCAGCATAGGTACACCTTAGAAAGTTAGTACTTGATCGCACTCGTGAAGTAACTGAGCGATTTGCTGAGGCGATTTTTTTTCAACATCAATTACCCATTGAGCTGATGCTAACCCCAACTCTTCAACGCTTTGCTCACACAGATAAAGGTGTTCAATATCGTATAACTCAAGCAGTTTAAACGCACTGATGTAATCACGGCTAAGCAGTTGTTGCGGTGATTGGTTGGCGACGATTTGCGTCACGCCAAGCCCAACAAAAAAGAGCGAGATCGCATCACAATAGGCAGAGGCTGCCAGTACAGCATCCAGCCCTTCTCTTCCAGCCGAACTAGAATGAGGCGAAGAATGAAAAACAAAACCGATTTTTTTCAAAACTGTACCACTCGATCTTGAGTTAATAACGCTTCAGCTAAGCTTCCTAACCCAGTTTGTGCAAAACCTTGTGCCAAATTATGCGCAGTGAGCTGGTGTTGCTGAGCTTCATTTTCACTGATAATGCCACGACGTAACGCTGCAGCAACACAGGTTTCTAAGCGTACATGGTGTTCAGTAGCTAGCCTCTGCCATGCTTTCACAAGATCAAACTCATCGTTCGCAGGCGCGGTGATCGCAGAGCCATTGAAAACACCATCTTGATAAAAAAATACTTGCTCGAGTGAATGCCCTTTTTCTAGCAATGCACAGGCAAACAGATAAGCACTACGCGCTGCCTGTGTGCCATACACTGAGCCATTGACCAATAATGTGTAACTCAATACTGGCTCCACTAACATTCATCTCCGGTCTTGCGTTGGCGAATGTAGAGATAGACAGTATGTTTAGAGATATTGAGCCGATCAGCTACGCGGTTAATCGCATCTTTGATGTCAAAAATGCCTTTGTCGTACAGCTCCATCACGATCTGACGGTTCTTGGTATTGTTAGACACTGATTTATCGGCGTTGATCTCTTCGATGGTACGCTCTACCGTCTGATCCACCAGCTCTTCCACATCACTGGCAAAGTTAACCGATGAGGCGGCTTCCTGAGCTTCCTGAGTCGGCATGAATGATTGCAGAACTTGTGAGAACGGAGCATCTAAATTGACGTTGATACAAAGTAAGCCAATGACTCGGTTATCACCATTACGAATCGCGACCGTAATCGATTTCATCAACACACCACCCTTGGCGCGAGAGAAATACGATCGTGAGAAGTTACGCTCCGATCCTTCAATATCTTTCAACATACGCAGTGCAAGATCGGTGATCGGGGAACCCACTTGACGTCCCGTGTTTTCACCATTGGCAATTTTAATCGCCGAGGTATTGAGATCTTCCAATGAGTGCAGAACGATCTCACAAAAAGGACCAATCAGGCTGGCGATACCGTCAACCACAGCTTCATAAGATCGAAGAATGATTTTATCGTGATCACTAAATGGCATCACGTGCACGGATTCCATTTCAAGCAACATATCCGCGTTTAGAGTTTCTGTCGTTGTCACTGTTATCTAGCCTTAGAGCGAAAAATCAACAAATTGGCGTAAGTTTATCAGAAAATTTTAATCGAAAACTCTGTTAAGTCACTAACAAGTGATTTAGAACAACTAATTAGTGAGTCGTTAGAGACAGAAAAGGCCTGATTCATCAGGCCTTTGAGCTGGTTACAACGGTTCAACAATGGCTGATATTATTTAGCCGCATCGCTACCGTTATCAATTTTTAGTAACTCCACTTCAAACACAAGTGTTGAGTTTGCTGGAATAGTCGGCGTATCTTGCTCGCCGTAAGCCAGTTGCGGCGGGATAACAAACTTGTATTTTGCTCCCACTTGCATCAGTTGCACACCTTCTGTCCAACCAGGAATAACCCGATTGAGTGGGAATGTCGCTGGCTCACCACGATCATACGAGCTATCAAATTGAGTACCGTCAGCCAGTGTCCCTTTGTAATGCACTTGAACGGTATCGGTCTCTTTTGGTGACTCACCTTTTGCTGGCGTCAGTACTTGGTACAGTAAGCCAGATTCAGTTTTCTTTACGCCATCTTGTTTTTCAAATTCAGCGCGGAATTCGTCACCAGCTTTTTCAGCAGCAGCCGCTTTTTCAGAGGCTTTCGCTTGCATGGTTTCAGAAACGCGTTTATCTAGAGCTTCTAGCGCTGCGCGTGTCTCTTCTTCACTCAACTCAGCATTGCCCGCGAAGACATGTTCAATCCCTTTTAGAACCAGATCTTTATTCAGATTGATACCAATTTCGGCTGGTTTTTCAATGCTGGTGCTGAGGTAATTTGCAAAAGAGACGCCAATCGCGTAAGCCGCTTTGTCATCTTCTGTTTTAAAGTGAACCGTTTTTCCCGCTTCCGTTTGTACTTGTTCTGCTGCAGGTGCTGCTTCAGTTTTCGGGGCTTCATCTTTCTGGCAGCCAACTGCAAGCATGACGGTTGCCGCAAGCAGTGACACTTTAAACAATGATTTCATTTATTTCTCCAATTTGTAGGCAAACCTTTTGTTATTACGCACAAATTTCGGTGAAAAACTGGTGCGCTAAACAGAGTTGTACCAATATAGCGATATGTTGATAGATTGTCTTTACACTCAAAGCGGATAATTAGACTTGATGCGAATAATTTCTCATTCAATCCTAGGTTGCATTGTCATCTTGATGTTAAATGGCTGTTTTTTCTCTAACAGCGATGTACAACGTTGGGATATAGAACCAAACGGTTCGACCAGTTTCGGTTTAAGCCGCGATGGTCGTTTTGCGCTACTCTATTCCAAACAAAGACAACTCGTTCTATGGGATCTTGAACAAAACAAAACCTTAGCCGAATTGGGACCTCAAGACCCACAAGCCAATACCGTTTCTCATATTCGACTCTCCGATAATGGCCGTTTTGCCGTGACCGCTAGCCAAATTAACTTTGCCGTATGGGACTTAGGTTGGACACAAGCTCAAGGTTTGTGGTCCATCTCCGATGGGCTGATCCGAGACATTGACATTGCCAATAACGGAAAACAAGTTCTACTCGGTTTATCCAATGGTAAAGCGATTTACGTCGATTTAGTCACTGGACGTCGACTAGAGTTCCTTGCTCATCGAGAAAAAGTGAATTCTGTCGCCCTATCGCCCAATGGCCGCTTTGCTCTGACGGGAGGTAATGATTATTTTGCCTACCTTTGGGATACGCAAAGTGGGCAAATTTTACGATCGTTTGAACATGAGCAGCGGGTGAATCGAGTAGCGCTGCAGCGAGAGGGAAAATTAGCCTTTACCTCCGATGGTGGTAATCAATCCATTATTTGGGATCTCTCCTCGGGTAAGGAACAGGCGAAATTGCGCAGTTTTTCACGACAATTGATTTTCTCTACGGCGCGTTTTTCCGATGATGGCAGGTTGCTTGTGACAGGGAATCCTTCAAGCCAAGTCGCGGTTTGGGATACTCAAAGTGGTAAAAAACAGCAAGGATTCGAAGTAGAACCGCTAAAAGATGCTCGCCCACCCACTGCGGTGGTGTATGATGCGGCCTTTGATCATCAGCAACGAATTATTACCGGAAGCTCTGCAGGTATTGCTCAAGCTTGGAAACTCGACGATTAGTTATGAACGATAAGTATATTCAGCAATTAGAACAGCGTGTTAGTGACTTGGAATGCCAACTTGCTTTCCAAGAACAAACCATTGATGAACTCAATCAAGCATTATCAACACAGCAGCTCATGCTAACGAAAATGCAAGACCAAATGAAATATGTGGCTGGTAAAGTCAAAAATATGGATGCCTCACATTTAGCGGATCCATCAGAAGAGACTCCACCACCTCACTATTGATAGTGATGATACTGATAGTGATAAACTGATCATAATAAATCGGTTACCGCGCTATTGTGCATCACTATCGTGCGAAGTAGTAAGCAATGATGCCCCCAGCAACGACGAGACAACCACCGATGCGGCGCAGTTGATGATCGGGCTGCTGGCTGAGCTCTGCCACCATCTTTCTCCAGCCATTAGGGGCGATTAACGGTCCAATACCTTCTGCAATTAACACCAGCCCCACAGCAAGCCAGATTGAATTCGACATAGTGCCTTCTCTCTTAAAGCCAATAAACGACAAAGGCTCCCTGAAGGAGCCTTTGAATAAACAACGGTCAATTATTTCGTTGTCAAACCTTTGGTGTTATTCATGTACTTGAAGAAATCACTCTTAGGATCAAGCACCAAGATATCACTCTTCTCGCTAAATGATTTCTCATAGGCTTTCAGCGAACGTAAGAACCCGTAAAACTCAGGATCTTTACTGTACACATCTGAGTAAATCTTCGCTGCTTTAGCATCAGCATCACCGCGAGTTACGCGAGCCGTTTTATCCGCTTCCGCTAAGATAGTCGCCACTTCAAGTTCAGCTTGAGCACGAATGACTTCGGCTTTTTCACGACCTTGAGAGCGGTGTTTACGAGCGACTGACTCACGCTCAGCACGCATACGACGGTAGATCGATTCACTGATTTCATCTGGAAGGTTAATTTTCTTAATACGGAAATCAACCACTCTCACGCCCAAATCTTTCAGTGCACCTTTACGTGTATCTTCCAACACATTTTCCATCACTTGGTCACGCTGACCATCGATTTCCAATGCTTGTTTGGCAGCCTCAGTCGTGACGACTTCATCATCAGCACTTTCCGGCAAGACATCTTTATTACGTGGGCCTGAAACAATTTGCTTGATTTCACGAGAACCGATTTCAGAACGCAGAATGTCTGTCACTTTACGCTCTAACAGTGCTTGTGCCGTCAACGCATTGCCACCACCCGTTGCCAAGTAGTATTGACCAAAGTCTTCAATACGCCATTTGACATAGGTATCGATGATCACATCTTTTTTCTCTGAAGTCACGAAACGGTCAGAGCGACCATCCATTGTTTGGATGCGCGCATCTAACGTTCTTACTCGATCAAACAGTGGCATTTTAAAATGCAAACCCGGTTCGTAGATTCGAGCAATTTCATTGTTATCTTTCAGAATACGACCGAAACGGACAACAATACCGCGCTCACCTTCAGGAATCACAAACAGCGACATCAACATCAATACCAGTGCAATCACTAATACTGGGATCATTAACTTACGCATTACTAATATCTCCCTTGACGTGTATTGCTAGAGCGAGACGGTGTATTACCTGTATCACTGCTGGTTGGTGAATCAAGCTCTATCTGATCATAGGTTGATGATGATTTATCTTGACGTTTGGTGTCATTCTTACTCTCTTGGCCTGTAATTCGATCCAACGGTAGATAAAGCATATTGCCACTGGATTCTGAATCAATTAGCACTTTAGATGTGTTTGAATACACCTCTTCCATAGTATCTAGGTAGAGACGATTACGTGTCACATCTGGCGCGGCTTGATACTCAGGGAGCAGTTTTTCAAACTGTGCCACTTGACCCAATGCTTCGTTAATCGTGCGCTCTGTATAACCTTGCGCTTCTTTCTTCAAACGTTCTGCTCGGCCTGTTGCTTTAGGCAGAATTTCGTTCTTATACGCTTCAGACTCACGAATAAAACGCTCTTCATCTTCTCGCGCCGCAATCGCATCATCGAAAGCGTCCTTCACTTGCTCTGGTGGACGAGCCGACTGGAAGTTGACATCGACAATCATTAAGCCCATATCATAGCTATCAATGATTTGATTCAAGGTCGTTTGGGTACTTTGGCGAATTTGCTGACGGCCACTGGTTAAGATGCTGTCCATCAAAGAATCACCCACCACGGCACGTAATGCTGAATCGGTTGCTTGGCGTAAGCTATCGTCAGCATTAGTCACACGATACAAGTACTTGTATGGATCAGATACGCGATATTGTACATCCATGCCGACGGTGACCACGTTTTCATCTTTGGTCAACATCAAACCCGATGCACGCAGTGAGCGAATCGCTTGTACGTTAACGGCCGTCACCTCATCAACAAAGCGAGGACGCCAGTTCAAACCCGGGTCAACGATGCGATCATACTTACCTAAGCGCAGCACGACACCACGCTCAGCTTCACCAATCGTATAGAAACCAGAAAAGAACCACACCGCAACGGCGATTGCAGCAATGACTCCAAAGCCAATTGCGCTACCACCAGAGAATGAAGGGCCTTTGCCGCCTTTACCACCAAATCGTCCACCCAGTTTTTGGCTCAGTTTATTGAAAACCTCATCCAAATCTGGCGGTCCTTGATCACGGCCACCTTTATTTTTGTCACCACGATTATTACCCCAAGGGTCATTATCGCGGCCATTGTTGCCGTTGTTATTACCGGGCTCATTCCACGCCATTAGAAAGCTCCATCATTTGATATGACGTTATACTGTAGCAGTCCTTTAAGTAACTATAAAGTCACGCAAAACTGCTTCTTCTCTTTTTTCTAGTCTAAACCAATCAACTTGCTGCATACGAATGTTAATCAACAAATTACCATCTGGATCATATTCTTCTTGTTGAATACATTTCATTTGTGAAAATGCACTACGAATGCGACCTTGGTGCAGTGGTGGAATACACAATTGATATTGAATGACTTGACTCGCTAATCGCTCTGTCAATGCTTCGAAAAGCAGATCAATACCCTGTCCATCCATGGCTGATAACCACACGGTTCTCGGTATTCCCTCATCATCTTTTTCGATGCGAGGTTGTTGGCCTTCTAGATTATCGATCTTGTTCATGACGACAAGCGTTGGCACCTCATGGGCGTCAATCTCTTCTAATACGTCATGAACGGCTTTGATATTCTCACGAAAACGCTCATCACTGGCATCAACAACATGTAACAAAATGTCAGCTTCTTGAGTTTCTTGTAACGTGGCTTTAAATGCTGCGACTAAATCGTGCGGCAGATGACGAATAAATCCTACGGTGTCAGCGAGAACGGCAGTACCAACGTCCGCCAATTCGATTTTCCGCAAGGTAGGATCTAGGGTTGCAAACAGTTGATCGGCTGCATAAACCCCAGCTTCAGTAATGCGATTAAATAACGTTGATTTCCCCGCATTGGTATAACCCACTAGCGATATGGTGGGAATCTCAGCTCGATTTCGAGCTCGGCGTCCTTGTTCTCGCTGCTTAGCGACTTTCTCTAAGCGGCGTAATATCGCTTTAATACGTTCACGCAATAAACGTCTGTCGGTTTCTAGCTGCGTTTCACCAGGTCCACGTAAGCCTATACCGCCTTTTTGTCGCTCAAGGTGCGTCCAACCACGAATTAATCGCGTAGAGATGTGGCGCAATTGTGCCAGCTCTACTTGCAACTTCCCTTCATGGGTTCGTGCTCGTTGGGCAAAAATATCGAGGATGAGGCCAGTACGGTCAATCACTCGACATTGGCATAGTTGTTCAAGATTACGTTCTTGGGCAGGAGAAAGAGCGTGGTTGAAGATCACCACATCCGCTTCAACAAGTTGAACCGCATGCGCTATCTCTTGGGCTTTACCCTCACCGACATAATATTTAGGGTGTGGAGTTTGACGGCTGCCAGTAATAATTTGCAGTGTCGACACTCCAGCAGAAGAAACCAGCATTTCACACTCGCTGAGATCATCCCACTCACCCTTTTGCGTGAAGTTGATATGAACAAGTACCGCTCGCTCACCGGCTTCGTAACGGTCAAACAAGCAACCAACTCCTTTGTAAGTAAATAATACTAATCAGAGAATTACTCTTCTGATTTGTCTGATGGACGATCAGACCCAGTGCGTGGCTCAGCAGTGTGGTGGCTCACTGCACGTGCAGGAACAACCGTTGAAATCGCATGCTTATACACCATTTGATTGACTGTGTTTTTCAGTAAGATCACAAATTGATCAAAGGATTCAATCTGACCTTGAAGCTTAATTCCGTTCACAAGGTAGATGGATACTGGAATGCGCTCACGACGTAGTGCATTTAAGAATGGGTCTTGTAGAGATTGCCCCTTAGCCATTTTATTTTCCTTATTTGTATTTTGTTGTAGTTATTTAGCTAGTGGTGCACTGCATTATTGGTGCGGCCTTTGCATCTGAGCTAAATGAATAAAAACCCCGTTGCTACTTGTTATGACGGCGATAATGCCAAATATCAAGTAACGGATCCTTTACAGGGTACATCACGCAAAAGCGATCACATTATACACAGCTAACTCCATCAGATGCTATGGCATTTGAGAGAGTTTCTACTGCATGATCAATGTTTTCGCTATCTAACCAAGTTAAATCATCCCAGCTGCGTAACCAGGTGATCTGACGCTTGGCCAATTGACGGGTTGCACAGATTCCACGATATACCGCTTCCTCTAACGTACAATTCCCATCCAAATAGTCCCACATCTGTCGATAACCAACACAGCGAATCGATGGCAAATCCGGATGAAGATCGTTTCGAGCATAAAGTGCTTTCATTTCTTCTTCAAATCCAGCTTCGATCATCTTTTCAAACCTGAGTTCGATTCGACGGTGGAGCTCAGCCCTTTCCTTGGGAGCTATAGCAAACTGTTTAACTCGAAATGGCAGGCTTTCGCCTTTCGTTTGAGTTAACTCTGTAAGAGTTTTACCTGAAATTCGGTAAACTTCCAATGCTCGTGACAATCTTTGTGGATCATTAGGATGAATTCTTGCCGCCGAAACCGGATCAATCGTTTGTAATTGATCGTGTAACTGACCCCAACCATGCTCCAAAGCCTCTTGCTCAATTTGTTGCCGTATCTCAGGGTTAGCTGCAGGAAGTGGCGAAAGCCCTTCAAGTAGAGCCTTGTAATACAACATAGTTCCCCCAACGAGCAGAGGAATTTTACCTTGCGCGGTAATATCATGCATTGCAAGTAATGCATCGCGACGAAAATCTGCCGCCGAATAGGCTTCACTTGGATCCAAAATATCGATCAGACGATGGGGAGCGAGTGCCAGTTCATGCGCATTAGGTTTGGCGGTGCCAATATCCATGCCTTTGTAGATCAGCGCCGAGTCGACACTGATGATTTCCACTGGGTATTTTTGGCGCAAACGAATCGCCAAATCTGTTTTACCTGATGCGGTCGGGCCCATTAAAAACAGAGCCAATGGTTGTGTTTGATTCATCATTCTTTTAATTCGTTATGCCAACAAGGCCGCTATGGTGGTAGAAAAATCAACGGGGCGGACAAAACTCGCATCATGAAGAGGAAGTTGCCCTTGCCAAAGCTGTTCAAGTTCCGAAATCATTTGGATGGCTTCAGACAAAGTGTAGTCACTTTTCACCACAGTGATGTGTTCAGCCAGCCAATCGGCAACAAGATCCACCGTAATAGGTTCATCATCAGCCGTAAAATTAGCGGACACGTAAGATAGCAGATCTGGGATTAAGTTTTGCAGGTTTTGTTGCCTCAACGGTTGAGGTACGCCCATCACCATGATGCTTGAACCATGACGTTCTTTAAGCTCAATCCCTAGCGTATTCAACATCGGCTGGCAATGCGTTAACGCTTGATGTTCTTGTGCTGAGAGCTTGATGGAGAGCGGCACGAGTAAGGGTTGGCTTTTCAAGCCGCCTTGTTCGGTATGCAATTGGCCGCGAGTTTTCAGCCATGCTCCTTTGATAAGAGAAAGCAATACGACGCCCTGTTTGGACCCCATTAACAGGTACTGCCCTTTGATTACCGCAATAGCTTTACCCAACTGTTCGATCTGCAGCATTTCACCTTGATCTTGATGTGCAATAGGAGAAAGTTCGACTGCTGAAGCTGGCGGTTGAGTTGCCATCAGCTCTTGATAGAGCTTCACTTCCCCGCTCGAAGGTGAGCCCGTTGGCTGGCGCTCAGCTTTCGCCCGAGAAGAAGATGGAGAGCCGTTTTGCTGCCAATGGCTACGCTTTGGCGTTTCAGCTATGCCGTGCGCGGTTGTGCTTTCTCGCTCAGCTTTTCGTGGATAAGCGGGAGTGTTGTCAATCGCTTGCCACACTTGCTCTGGAACGGTGTTATGCCCCTCAGTTTCTTGGCACACACTATCAATTGCAGTGTCATTCTCAATGCGATCCACAGTCTCCGCATCGGGCTGATGAAAAGCCGATGGTTTGAGCTGCGGCTTTTCAATGTGTTTGCTTTCAGCCAGTGCACTACTGAGTGCTTGATAGATAAAATCATGCACTAATCGCGCTTGATGGAAACGCACCTCATGTTTCGCGGGATGGACATTCACATCCACTTGATGGGGATCGAGCTCAATGAAGAGTACATAAGTGGCGAACTGATCGCCTTTCAGGCTGGTTTCATAACTTTGCCGGATAGCATGATTAATCAGCTTGTCACGCATCATCCGCCCATTAACATAGCAGTATTGCAAATCACTCTGCTGGCGCGCACCTTCTGGAGTCGTTATCCAACCATGCAAGCGAAGCCCTTGATGTTCCAACTCAATGTTCAGCATATGGCGAACAAAAGCGTTGCCACACACAGCCGCGATTCTTTTTTCCTCTTGAGCGGCCGTTTTAGCCGCTCGATATTGACGTACCATCTTGCCGTTATGGCGCACATTGATGGTGACATCAAACCGGCTCAAAGCAATGCGTTTTAGTAGCTCATCAATGTGAGTAAATTCTGTTTTCTCTGTGCGTAAAAATTTGCGCCGAGCGGGCGTATTAAAGAACAGATCGAGCACTTCGACAGACGTTCCAATCGGGTGTGCGGTTGGCTGCAACTTAACCACCATATCTCGACCTTCACTGTATGCTGCCCAAGCCTGTTCTTGCGTGGCTGGACGAGACGTCAATGTAAGCCGAGAGACTGAGCTAATACTCGCGAGCGCTTCTCCACGAAAACCTAAGCTGACGATCGCCTCTAAATCATCCAAGGTGTGAATTTTAGAAGTTGCATGGCGGCTTAAAGCGAGCGCCAATTCCTCTTTTACTATCCCTTGTCCGTTATCGCGCACACGAATAAGCTTCGTACCTCCCTTTTCGATATCGATATCGATACGAGAGGCGCCCGAATCCAAGCTATTCTCCACCAGCTCTTTAACGACAGAAGCCGGTCTTTCAACCACTTCACCTGCGGCAATTTGGTTAGCAAGACGTGCGGGTAGAATCTTAATCGTCATACTCATTACTACTTATTGGGAATGATCAACACTTGCCCTATGGCGAGCTGATCAGACCGAAGTTGGTTTACTTGGCGAATACTATTCAGACTCACTTGATATTGGCTGGCAATTTTGCTCAAAAACTCGCCTTTTTCAACTTTATGCTTGCGTAGCGGCTTATCCTTCAAACTCACCGTTATCTTCAGTTTCTGCCCCAGCGTTAAGGTGTCTGAACGCAAGTTATTCTCGCGTTTAATCGCATCCACACTCACTTTATACGTGCTCGCTATCTTGCCCAAATACTCGCCAGATTTCACCACATGCGTAACAATTTCCGTTTCTACTGGGTTGCTGACTACAGGAACGCGAATCGGAGCTGACGTGGCCGGAATCGTTAAGATTTGACCAATCGACAAATTGGCATTTTTTAGTTTGTTGGTTGCGATTAATGCTTGAGTCGAGGTGCCATATTTATTAGCGATAACCGAGAGTGATTCACCACGCTGCACTTTGTGCTTTTGCGTCTTACCGCGATTAGCAAACAGAGTGCCCTCGGGTGGGTTTTCTTCAAAATACTTGACGATGGCGGTTGCCAATGCGCGAGCCAATTTATCTTGATGCGAGCGCTGAAATAGCAATTGTTCCTCGGTAGGGTTAGAAATAAAACCCGTTTCAACCAACACCGAAGGAATATCGGGCGACTTAAGTACCGCCAAACTTGCGTTGACTGGCTCTGCTTTATGTAAATGGGCTACTTTTCCCATTTCGCCTAGCAGATGAGTTGCCACCTTGTAACCCTCTTTTTGTGAGTGACTAAATTGCAAGTCCAGCAAGGTTTGGCTAACGTTTCGATCGCTATTGTTTTTTGCCAGCACTTCACCTGCCCCACCTAACAGTTCTGATTGCTGTTCGTGGTTCTCAACCCAGCGAGCAATTTCCGTATTCGCACGCTTGGTATTTAACACAAACACCGAGCCCCCCCTGGGTTGCGGGGTATGAAAGGCATCGGCGTGAATGGAGACAAGTAGGTGTGACTTATTACGACGCGCAATTTCAGAACGTTTATTGAGATTGACAAAGTAATCGCCACTGCGTGTCATGACCGCCTTCATTCCCGGTACGGCGTTAATTTGATCTGCGATCTTCTTGGAGATACTTAAGGTGGCATTTTTTTCATATTTTTTGGTCGGGCCAATCGAGCCGGGATCTTCTCCGCCATGACCAGCATCAATAGCCACCACGATATCCTCGGTTCCTAATAACTGCGAAGCGTCGCGGCTCACTTTAGTTTGGCTGGCCGGTTTTACTGTCGCCTTATCACTATCCAAATTGTGGGGTAAATCAACCACCAAACGATGCCCATACTGACCACCCGGCGTTGGCGCAAGTTTAAATGGCTGAGGGTTCACTTTGCGCTGTAACTCAAACACCAAGCGATACGTCCCTTTCTCCGGAGGCGAGCTATTACGAATTTGCTTGAGAACAGGGCTATCCGTGACTTTAAGCGGCAATTTTGTATTAAGCGTGGTGTTTTTTAAATCAACCACCAAACGCTCGGGGCTGCTTAAAGTGAAATAGCTATAATCCGCTTCAGTTTTGAGATCGATAACCACTCGAGTTTCATCTGGAGAAGGCCAAACGCGCACGCCTTCTAATGCATTCGCGTGCGTCGTTGAAGTAAATAAAGCACAGCCCCAAACCGCAAGCGATAGAGTTATCGTTCGTAACAAATGGATGATGTTCAACATAACTCCAACTGACTCAGCAATGAGGATCCATAGGGGCTGTTTGCACTCAGAAAAGCTTGCCTTTGTTCGCCATCGTAGCGTAGCTCAACATCAATATCTGCGGTTGGAAGTAGACCGCTGCCTTTTTCTGGCCATTCAACAAGGCAGATCGCATCCGGTGTGAAATAGTCACGAATACCCATAAATTCCAACTCTTCCGGATCGGCCAAGCGATAAAGATCAAAATGGTATACTTGCCAATCGGCTAGTTGATAAGGCTCAACTAAGGTATAAGTCGGGCTCTTGACGTTGCCAACATGGCCTAATGCGCGGATGAAGCCACGGCTGAAGGTTGTTTTTCCAGCACCGAGATCACCATGCAAATAAAGCGTGGTTTGCGCAGAGCATCGCTTAGCCAAAGCTGCGCCTAATTTTACCGTTTGCTGTTCGTCTTTTAAGGTAAAGATCTTAGTACTCATGAATTACCGCTCTCAAGTGTCGAAAATTGACTATATAAAAATCAAAAGAACTCGAATAGTAAACTGGGTTGGAATTGAGAGACAAGCTCTCTTCTGTAAGTAAAAGGAAAAAACTCGCTTTTTATGTCAGTTTAATCCACATCACAGACGATCATTTCCTAGATCCTCAATAAAGGATCCGTTAAGATCCTCGCCCCTTTTTGCAACGAGCTCATCGATAATGGACTACCAAGTACTGGCAGACAAAATTAAAATCTGGGCACGTGAACTTGGCTTCGAAAAGGTCGGGATCTGCGATATCGATCTCAGTGAGCACGAAGAGCCTTTGCAGAAATGGTTGGATGCTGGATTTCACGGTGAGATGGACTGGATGGCGCGCCATGGCATGATGCGAGCTAGGCCACATGAACTCCTTCCCGGCACCGTCCGCGTGATCAGCGCACGCATGAATTACTTACCCCCAGATGCTCGGTTTGCCAGTGATTTGAGTAATCCCAATTACGCTTATATCAGCCGCTACGCTCTGGGGCGTGACTACCATAAACTGGTACGCAACCAGCTCAAAAAACTCGGCGAAAAGATTGAACAAGAAGTGGGGGCACTCGGTTATCGCCCTTTTGTGGACTCCGCACCAATACTAGAACGGCCTTTAGCACAAAAAGCTGGGCTTGGTTGGACTGGCAAGCATTCGCTTATCCTTGATAAAGAGAGTGGTTCTTGGTTTTTTCTTGGTGAACTACTGATTGATTTGCCGCTGCCGGTCGATACACCAAGCAGTAATCAATGTGGCAAATGCACAGCCTGCATCACCTCATGCCCTACACAAGCCATCGTAGAAGACGGTGTTGTTGATGCTCGCCGATGCATCTCTTACCTCACCATAGAATATGATGGCGTAATTGCTGAAGAGTTTCGCAAGGCAATGGGTAATCGCATTTACGGCTGTGATGATTGCCAGTTGGTCTGCCCTTGGAATCGCTTTTCCGACCTCACTCAACAAAGTGATTTTCATCGCCGTCAAGCACTGGATGAACCAGACTTAGTTGAACTGTTTGCTTGGGATGAGGCCACCTTCTTACGTTATATGGAAGGTTCGGCTATTCGCCGAATTGGCCACCAGCAATGGTTGCGTAATCTTTCCATCGCTTTAGGAAACGCGCCATATTCACAACGCATTATCGCAGCGCTAAACACGAGGTTAGGCTTGTCTGATTTATTAGACGAACATATACATTGGGCGCTAGTAGAACAAAAACGAAAATCATCGGAGCCAGCGAGTGCATGCTCTAGCAATAAGAAGCAGCAGCGCTTAATTCGAATTGTCGAGAAAGGGTTACCGCGTGATGCGTAAAAAATGAGGTAATTGCATAACTAATGAACACAGACTTTGATATGTATCTCAAAATACCAATTTGTGGACAAAATTTTAAACACGACACTGTTTTCTATAATTAAGAAAAGTTAGCCACATCAGCAATTAATGACAAGGATCAAAGATCTTGATATTAATGATCATACAGTTAGTTGACACAATGGTGACAAAATAACAAAAATCAATTTAAAAACAATTAGTTACACAGAAAGACAGCAAGATTAGAGAACAGAGCCGCATTAAAAGATCTTTCACTGACACTTACCAGCACTTCACTAAAAACACGTTATACACCAACTTATCCACAATTAATTTTTGTGGATAACTCTGTTAATGAATAAGAATAAATAGCGACGAAAAGCCAGATTCTACAGAGACTAACCTGTGTATTGAAATTCAGCACGTAAGTTATCAAGACGGCAATAAATCCGCTTAGAACTGCAGATTATTTTTATTTTAGGGAGTTATGCTTCACAGCATTAAAGAAAGAGCATAAACCAAATACTGGTTTGAGTTCAGAGAGTACTCTGAAAGAAGCTGGAGCGACACATAACCGTTACCTCAACCTTGGTAAGGTTGCGCTCTACCAACTGAGCTAGTGTCGCAATGATTAATCGCATTCACGCTTAATCTGAATTTGGTTGCGGGGGCCGGATTTGAACCGACGACCTTCGGGTTATGAGCCCGACGAGCTACCAAGCTGCTCCACCCCGCGTCCGTATTGTGTCACCGTTAAGTACGATGAAAACTTAAACCTGTTCACTTTCTAACAAAAGAAAGTCGAGCGACACACGAGGTTCACTTTCTTTAAACAAAGAGGCGTGACCTCAACCTTAACTAGGTTGTGCGGCGCTATTCTTTTCTTCGAAAAGAATTTGGAGCGACACACGAGGTTCGAACTCGTGACCTCAACCTTGGCAAGGTTGCGCTCTACCAACTGAGCTAGTGTCGCAATGATTAATCGTATTTACGCTTAATCTAAATTTGGTTGCGGGGGCTGGATTTGAACCAACGACCTTCGGGTTATGAGCCCGACGAGCTACCAAGCTGCTCCACCCCGCGTCCGTATTGTGTCA
>NZ_CAWNJO010000081.1:0-19160 GCF_963874835.1 Vibrio sp. V12_P9A6T4
TCCTTATTATTTTTTAGAACATTCCTGTTCTTCAATAACTTCAATAAAAGTATCGCCCCCATACTGCATTAAACCGATCTTTTCTGTGCTAATTTTAAGTTTGCATTTTTACGGCATCAGTAGGTAATGCTTGCTAAGATAGTGGCAATATCCTCGTAGGGAAAAATATAAGATGAATCCAGTCATTGAAACTATTCTTGCACATCGTTCTATCCGATCTTTTACCGATCAGAAGATAACTCCAGATCAGCTGAGTACAATTATTTCCGCTGGTATTGCGGCATCATCATCGAGCCTATTACAGGTTAATTCAATCATTCGTGTTACAGATAAAGATAAACGCGAGCAGTTGGCTATACTGGCGGGTAATCAAGCTTATGTTGCAAGCGCTGCTGAGTTTTTAGTGTTCTGCATTGACTATCAACGTCATTACGCCATTAATCCTGAGGTAAAACCAGAGCTGATTGAACTCACTTTGATTGGCACTGTAGACGCTGGGATCATGGCACAAAACTGTTTATTGGCGGCAGAATCGATGGGATTGGGTGGTGTTTATATTGGCGGCTTAAGAAATTCACCTAAAGAAGTGGATGAGTTATTAGAGCTTCCTCCATATTGCGCAGTGTTATTTGGTATGTGTTTGGGGTATCCGGCTCAGAATCCACAACTAAAACCTCGTTTATCTCCTGAGGTAATTGTTCATGAGAATACCTACCATGCTTTGAGTTATGTTGAAATAGAGCAATATGATGAGACGATGAGAGCTTATTATCAGACGCGTTCTTCCAATACCAAGCAAGCGGCTTGGTCTACAGAGGTAACGGCTAAATTAGCACAAGAATCTCGACCTCATATGTTGAACTATCTCAACAGTAAAGGCTTAGCACACCGATAAAAAAGAGCCCAATCTTAACGATTGGGCTCTTTTACAATGATTAGGCTAAACCTTGAATAACGACGAATTTTTCAAGTAGTTGATGTTCAGTTTCTATGTGTTCTGGATCGGTAATGATGCAGTTTGTTATCGGACATACGGATTGACAGGTGGGCTTGTCGTAATGTCCTTTGCATTCAGTACATAGATTAGGATCAATTTCATAGATCCGGTTGCCCATAGAGATCGCGCCATTCGGGCATTCCGGATCACACATATCACAGTTAATGCATTTACTGGTGATCAATAATGCCATAACTACTTGCCTACGGGATTACGAGTATCTTGGCCAGCATTCAAGTTACGCATTAACAGAGCAAAGTTTAAATCCAACTCTTCAGGAACCGGGATATAAACAAAGTGACCATTTCCTTTTGCGTCATCAACAGTTTCACCTTTGCGGTTTTCCATTGCTTCAAGTCTGAAGACAACATTCCCTTTTGGGGTCATCAGCTCTAAACTATCACCTAAGATAAACTTGTTTTTAACTTCAACTTCAGCCATTTCACCACGACGTTTACCCGTAAATTCGCCAACAAATTGCTGTGAATCTGAGACTGAATAGCCATAGTCGTAGTTTTGATAAGTATCGTGTGTATGGCGTCGCAAGAAACCTTCGGTATAGCCACGGTGTGCAAGGCTTTCTAACGTGCCCATCAGGCTTTCGTCAAATGGTTTACCTGAAACTGCGTCATCAATTGCTTTGCGGTACACTTGAGCTGTACGAGCGCAATAATAGAAAGATTTAGTACGGCCTTCTATTTTTAATGAATGCACGCCCATTTTCGTCAATCGTTCTACATGCTGTACGGCTCGTAGATCTTTTGAGTTCATAATGTAGGTGCCATGTTCGTCTTCAAAAGCGGCCATCTTCTCTTCTGGACGATGGCTTTCTGAAAGCAAAACCACATCATCAATCGGTTTGCCTAAACCAAGTGTATTATCAGGGCGCTCTTCTTGTATCTCGATAGTTTGAACTGCTGCTGGATCAAATTTCTCGACAATTTGACCGGTTTCGTCTTCTTTGGCTGATTCAACTTTGTATTCCCAACGACATGCATTAGTGCATGTTCCTTGGTTTGGATCACGTTTATTAATGTAGCCAGACAATAGACAGCGACCTGAATAAGCCATGCATAATGCGCCATGAACAAAAATTTCGAGTTCGGTCGTTGGACATTGCTCACGGATCTCTTCAATTTCTTCCAACGAAAGTTCGCGTGATAGAATCACTCGTTCAACGCCTTGGGATGCCCAGAACTTAACTGTTGCCCAGTTAACAGCATTGGCTTGAACTGAAAGGTGAATAGGCATTTCAGGAAATGCTTCACGAACCATCATGATAAGCCCAGGGTCAGACATAATGAGCGCATCTGGTCCCATTTCAACCACAGGCTTTAGATCTCGGATGAATGTCTTAAGTTTTGAGTTGTGGGGTTGAATATTACAAACCACGTACAATTTTTTACCCAAAGCATGTGCTTCATCGATACCGATTTGCAGGTTTTCATGGTTAAATTCGTTGTTGCGTACACGAAGGCTATAACGAGGTTGGCCGGCATAAACGGCATCTGCACCGTAAGCAAACGCATAACGCATGTTTTTTAGACTGCCCGCCGGTGATAGTAGCTCGGGGACAAAAGGGGTATGTGTGCTCATTGTTTTTCTCTAATCTGATCTCAAGTCAGGCCAATACCACCTGATGGTATTGGAGGGGCGCAAATTTTACGTTAAAAATAACCTTATGCCTAGTAGGGATCGTAAGCGATACAAAAAAGCCCAACACTTTTAAGGGTATTGGGCTTTTGCATGATGCTTTTGTTAAGCGTTCGGGTGAGGAAGGCCGCCGAGAACGTCAAATAAGTTAGGCAAAAATGCTGACATTTCACCACACATTAATGAGAAATCGGCATCAAAGCGAGCCGCTTGCTCTTCTCGTGGAATATCTTCATTTTGTTCTTTGAGCTCATCGCTAAATGCCAAACGCTTAATGCTACAATCTTCAGTCAGAATAAAGCTCAGGCGATCTTGCCAGTTCAATGCCAGTTTAGTGACAACTTTATTGGCTTCAATATGGCTTAAGATCTCATCGCTTGTCAGTTCTTGTTTCTTACAGCGGATCACTGCGCCATCTTCTAATAACGACTTTAATTCAGCTTCATCCAACAAGCTAAACCCTTGTGGTAGTTCGCCACTTTTAACCCACTGAGTAAGTGTTGTTTCTACCGCTTGTTCTGGGATCGCAGGTACTACGGGTAGGCTACCCATGGTTTTGCGTAGCAGCGCCAAAACGTCTTCAGCTTTTTTGTAGCTTGCGGCATCGACTAAAATGAAGCCTTGCTTGGGTAGGATAAGCACAAAGGTGAGATTGCTGCGGCTAAATGCTCTAGGTAGGAGATCGATGACAATATCTTCCTTGAGGCTTTCCTTCTCCTTTTTCTTGAGAGGTCGCCCTTCTTCCACTTCCATCGCTTCAACTTTGGCATTCAAAGAATCTTTAATGACCGAAGCAGGTAACATCTTTTCTTCTTTTTTCGCGCAGATCAGAATACGGTCTTCAGAAACGTGGGTCATCATGTCGCCGTGTTTACCCATTGCGTTAACCCAACCAAATTTTTGCTTATCTTGGCTGCCGCATGGCGTAAAACGAAATTCGGCCAGTTGTTTTTCGAGCTGATCGGCGTTGAATTCTACATCGCGATTAACACGATAAACCATACAGTTTTTAAACCACATATTCTTTCTCTTACTTAATTAGAAGACGCAACATGATAGGGGATTTGAAAGCTAAAGTCTTAAATCAATTTCAAAATATAATCATGAACTTGATAAGAAACTTATATGAAAAATTGTTTGCAAAGGTCACAAAAGTGTCATAATTGTTTCCCATAATGCATAGCGTTGATTACATAGAAAGGTTATTCAAATGTCTAGAAGGATTCTGGTTGTTGAAGACGAAGCACCCATTCGCGAAATGTTGTGTTTCGTGCTTGAGCAAAAAGGTTATCAAGCTGTTGAAGCGGAAGATTACGACACGGCGGTGAGTAAACTGGCTGAACCCTTTCCCGATCTTGTGTTATTAGATTGGATGTTGCCCGGCGGGAGTGGTATCAACTTTATTAAGCATATGAAGCGTGAAGAATTAACACGCAACATTCCTGTTGTGATGTTAACCGCCCGTGGTGAAGAAGAAGATAAAGTTCGCGGCCTTGAAGTGGGTGCGGATGATTACATAACCAAACCTTTTTCGCCTAAAGAGTTGGTTGCTCGTTTGAAAGCGGTTATCCGGCGCGTCACACCGACAGCACTGGAAGATGTGATCGACGTGCAAGGATTGAAGTTAGATCCTGTCTCTCATCGAGTAACGGCTAATGATAATGCCTTAGAGATGGGGCCGACGGAATTCAAAATGCTACACTTCTTTATGACGCACCAAGAACGCGTCTATAGCCGTGAGCAGTTATTGAACAATGTGTGGGGTACCAACGTTTATGTTGAAGACCGCACTGTCGATGTTCATATACGCCGTCTGAGAAAAGCGTTAGAAGAGGCTGGCCACGATAAATTAATTCAAACAGTACGTGGTGCCGGTTATCGCTTTTCATCCAGAACATAAAGGATTAATTAAGGTACGAAATGGTTGAACGTTTAACGTGGAAAAGGCTGGCTTGGGAGCTGGCTTTTTTTTACTCTCCTTGGATTATCGTTGGCTGGATCTTTGGCCATATGGCTTGGCTGCTGCTAGCGGCTACAGCGTTGCAACTGATTTGGCATTTGCATAACCAAATGCGTTTGTCGGCTTGGTTGTGGGATGAAAAACGTTTAACGCCGCCTTCCGGGACTGGAAATTGGGAATACCTGTTTAATGGGATTTACCGTTTACAGCAACGCCAACGTAAAAAACGCAAAGAACTGACCAATTTGATCCGCCGCTTTCGTAACGGGGCTGAATCGCTACCCGATGCGGTGGTGGTGTTCCGTGACGAAGGGAACATTGTTTGGTGTAACCGACTTGCACAGCATCTGCTCGGTTTTCGCTGGCCAGATGATGCAGGTCAACCTATCTCAAATTTATTGCGCGCCCCTGATTTTATCAAATATCTGCAAAAAGATGATTTCACAGAACCGCTTGAAATGCGCTCTCCGCTTAATGTTGAGCGCATGTTAGAGCTGCGTATTGTACCTTACACAGAAGGTGAGCATTTGATGGTTGTGCGTGATGTCACTCAGTTGAAACAGTTAGAAGGCATGCGCCGAAATTTCTTTGCTAACGTTTCTCATGAACTGAGAACGCCGATGACGGTGTTGCAAGGGTATCTTGAGATGACAGAAGACCCTGACATGCTGGTAGGGCCGATGTGGCCTAAGGCACATGGAGTGATGACTGAGCAGTTAAACCGTATGAACAGTTTAGTCAATCAACTGCTGACGTTGTCAAAAATTGAAGCGGCGCCAATGCATGAGCTGGATGAAGTGGTTGATGTTCCGGCTATGTTGGAAGTACTTGAAAAAGAAGCGATCAGTTTAAGTGGCGATCATCATCACCGACTGCATTTTGATGTCGATAAGCGACTTAAAGTATTGGCCGATGAAGATCAACTGCGCAGTGCTATATCAAACCTTGTTTATAACGCCGTCAAATATACGCCTCCGGGAGCGGAAATTAATGTGCGTTGGTATCAAAACGCGCAAGGTGCTTGTTTAGACGTGGTGGATAAAGGGGAAGGGATTGAGCCACAGCATTTACATCGTTTAACGGAACGTTTTTATCGTGTCGATAAAGCACGTTCGCGAGATACCGGAGGAAGTGGGCTTGGGCTCGCGATTGTTAAGCATGCATTGTCACATCATGACACGCATTTGCAGATTCACAGTGAAGTGGGTGTTGGCAGCAAATTCTCTTTTATTTTGCCTAAACGTTTGGTTGTGCTGTCATGATACATCGCATATTTACAGCCTTTCTCTATTTTTACTTGCTGGTTACCACGAACGCCGTGAGCGCTCAGCCGCTCGTGGATTATTCAAAAACTAACGGTGTTGCAGGTAGTTTACTTTCCGTGGGGTCAGACACTCTGGCAGGAATGACGACGCTCTGGGTTGAAGAGTTTAAGACGATCTACCCCAATATCAATGCTCAAGTACAAGCCTCAGGTTCCTCCACCGCGCCTCCTGCTTTAACTGAAGGAACGGCGCAATTTGGCCCAATGAGTCGCCCGATGCGTGGTCGTGAGATTGAAGCATTTGAACGCGCTCACGGTTATAAGCCGACGGCATTGCGGGTTGCGATAGATGCCATTGGTATTTTTGTACATCGAGATAATTCAATCAAAGGGCTTAATTTTACTCAATTAGACAGTATTTTCTCATCCACGTTGCGCTGCGGTGCTACACAACCGACCAATACTTGGGCGCAATTGGGCGTTGATGAGGATTGGGCCAAACGGGGAATTCAACTGTTTGGCCGAAATTCGGTGTCGGGAACCTATGGCTATTTCAAACAAAACGCATTGTGTGGTGGGGATTTCAAAAAGGGAGTAAACGAGCAGCCGGGATCGGCATCGGTTGTACAATCGGTTGCTTCATCGATCAATACTATCGGTTATTCTGGTGTTGGTTATCAGGTTTCTGGTGTGAAATTGATTCCGATAGCCAAACAAGGCGATCAGTTTATTGCCGCAAGTTATGAAAATATTCTATCAGGTGCTTATCCGTTATCTCGCTATTTGTATGTGTATGTGAATAAACATCCTAATCAGGATCTGCCACCCATGCAGCGAGAATTTATCCGTTTCATTTTTTCTAAGCAAGGACAAGCGATTGTTGGGAAAGATGGTTATGTGCCTGTCAGTGCCGAGTTTGCTCAGCAAGAACTAGCTAAAGTGGGCATAAAATAACGAGCTGTTCGCTCGCTATTTTTAATCAAACCCAATTCAAATTAAACATTGAGCTGCCAACCGACACTTCGCCAATACTGTTGTTCGCACATCAGATCCGCATGTAATAATTTATTATTTTCTAACCAATTGGCGTCTTCACATTCTAGTTTCCACTCATCATCTTTTGCGCTGAGTGTCAGCTCAGGAAGAGGATCATCATTACGTTGGCTATTGACAACAATCGCTAAACGCAACACGCGGATGAGGCCAATAATGTGCTTTTTCTTAAACAAGGTGAAATCATTCATTTCTTGCAGCTTGAGGGATTTGCGTTGAAAGCGCGCTAAGGTCGACAGCACTTGCTGTTGCTCGCTGTTAAAACCGGGCATGTTGGTGTGACGCAGAATATAAGCAGAGTGTCGGTGAAAGCCTTGTAAGTTGATGCTCAATCCCACCTCATGCAATAACGCTCCCCATTCCAAAAGATCAAACAGTTCGCTGCCTTTTTTCAATCCTAGCTCTGGGGTCACATTCTGTAGAAACTCTTTTGCATGGCCTTTGACTTTGGCTGCATGCTCTAAGTCTACCAGATGTTTCATCGCGAGGTTTTCAGTGGTGCGTAAACGGATATCGGAATACTTGAACCGATCTTCCATCTCATAAAGCAAGCCTTCTCGTAATGCACCATCAGAAAAATGCATCTCTTTCACACGCAGCGATTTTAAAACCGCGCTTAAAATGGCAACTCCCGCAGCAAAAACGGGTTTTCTATCGTCAGTCAACGCGCTGAGTTCGATCTCATCAATACTTTGCCATTCACAGAGTTTTTCTATGAGTTTATTGACTCGCTCAAGCGTGATGATGCCATCATCAAAGCCCAAACCAATCAGTACTTCGTGAATGGCTTTGATGGTTCCTGACGAGCCGAAGGCGACTTCCCACCCTTTTTTGCGATATTTCGCCGCAATAGATTCGATTTTTTGCTCGGCGGCTAATATCGCATGAGCGAAGTTTCTGCTTGAAAGCCTACCATCAGCGAAGTAACGGTCGGTATAGCTGACGCATCCCATTTGCTTGCTATTGATTAGGTCTGGATCAAACCCTTGGCCAATCACCATCTCGGTGCTGCCGCCACCGATATCCACCACCAACATAGACGCTGCTTGAGGTTGAGTATGTGCCACGCCTAAATAAATTAAGCGTGCTTCCTCAGCTCCGGGAATGATTTCAATAGGGAAAGGCAGTACTTGTTTGGCTCGTTGCAAGAATGTATGAGCATTATTGGCTTGACGCAGTGTATGCGTGGCCGCGATACGCACGTTTTCAGGTTCGAAACCTTGCAACCGCTCGGCAAACATCGCTAAGCATTCAAGTCCTCGCTCTATGGCATCGGCATCCAAATTTTTTTGTTCATCTAACCCAGCCGCCAAGCGTACACGTTGCTTATGGCGGCTCACCAGTTGCAGATCTTGATCGACGACTTTGGCCACCACCATATGAAAGCTGTTAGAGCCTAAATCGATGGCCGCAATATCGCGAATAGTATTAGTTGGGTTGATTGTCATGTAAGGGTTCTTTGCTCTTTCTGGTCTGTCTTTCTACATTCTTAAGATAGTCGTAGATGGCAAATTGTGAACGCACTTTTTTACGGTTACCACGTTCTACATAATTATTGCTCATCTCTTTGTCTATCCAGCGCGCTTTCACTGTATCGGTAAATTGTAAATTCATAATGTCAATCATACGCTGTTTCAAACGTGGGTCACGAATTGGTGTCGTTACTTCGATACGATGATCGATATTGCGCGTCATCCAGTCGGCAGAGGAGATATACACCAGCGGGTTGCCATCATTGTGCGTAATAATGACACGAGGGTGTTCCAAAAAGCGATCAACGATGCTGATGATTTTGATATTGTCACTCACGCCCTCAATTCCCGGAACCAGCGAACACATGCCCCGGACGATCATCTTAATTTGTACGCCCGCGCTGCTTGCGCCATACAGTTTATTGATTAACCCTTTATCCACTAAGTTATTTAACTTTAAAGTGATTGCGGCTTTTTTGCCAAGTTTCACATTGGCGATTTCACTGTCGATTAATCGATAAAGCTGAATACGAGAGTTTCTTGGCGACACGATGAGATGGCTAAATTTAACTGGGCGGTAAGGGTTTTCAATATAGCCAAACACGTTTCGTACTTCGGTAGCAATTTCATTGTCGGCGGTTAGTAGTGAAAAGTCCGTATAGATACGGGCGGTTTTTTCATGGAAGTTGCCCGTGCCTATGTGCGCGTAGCGAACGATGTTGTCCTGTTCTTTGCGGCTAATGAGCAGCAATTTAGAGTGAATTTTTAATCCGGGAGCACCGAAAATTACTTGGACCCCCGCTTCGGTTAAAATACGTGACCATTCAATGTTGGCTTCTTCATCAAACCGTGCTTGTAACTCAACCACTACCACCACTCGTTTGCCATTGTGTACCGCATCGACGAGCGAGTTCATTAGGCGAGAATCTTTGGCAACACGATAAATATTGATTTTGATGCTGATCACTTTGGGATCAAACGAGGCTTGTCTTACCAACTCGGTAATGTGTTCAAATGAGTGGTAAGGGTAGTGAAGTAGAATATCCTGAGCGCGAATTGCATCAAATGCATTGGCAAAACCTTCAAAGTCAGCACATTGCATGGGTGGTAGCGGCTTGTTTTCTAAATAGTCACGCCCCACGTTTGGGAACCCAATGAAATCTTTAAAGTTATGGTAACGACCACCAGGCAGAAGGCTATCATAGTGCGATATTTTGAGTTTTTCGCACAAGAATTTAAGCATTTTTGTCGGCATTTCACGTTCATAAACAAAGCGTACGGGCATAGCACTTAAGCGTTGATTCAACCCTTCTGACATCTGTTCTAACAAACTGTATTCGACTTCCCGTCGCAAGTCATATTCCGCATCACGTGTCATTTTCATCGCGTAACCCGTGAGCTCTTCATAGTCAAAAAATCCGCGGAAAATCTCATCGAGACAGTGGCGAATGATGTTGTCCAATAAGATGATGGTTTTGCGGCGTTTGCCCTTTTGCTCCGGCACCATGACAAAGCGCGGTAGGTGGTCTGTCGGGATTTCAATCAGCGCATATTGGCTGCGGTCATTGTGTTTGAGATCAACGGCAATATAGGCGTATTCATCTTTCAAAAATTGCATGACATCAATGTCGTCAGTCATGAGCAGCGGTGTAATATGCGGGCGCACTTCTTTATGGAAATACTTAGTGATCCATTTTTTCTGAGTCTCATCCAACTGCGTTTCATTAACCAAGAAGATACGGCGACGTGCCATTTCTAAAATAAGCTCATTATAGAGATTGTCGAAATCTTGGTTGAGTTTGAACGCCTTACTTTGCATTCGTGTCAGCAAATGCTTGGTAGTATCGTTACCACCACGTTCTCGGTTGATCAAAATTTGCCGTTTTACATCGGAAAAGCGAACTTTATAGAACTCATCCAGATTGTTAGAAAAAATACCTAAAAACCGTATTCTCTCGATTAAAGGCACGGTTTTATCTGCGGCTTCTTGCAATACGCGTTCATTAAACGAAAGCCAGCTCAATTCCTTGTCGATATACAACTTGTCCGTACTCATTCATGTTACCTTTTAACTCAATTGACGTTTTTTACTGACTCACCCTCTGTGTGCTGATTGTGCGATTCTGCACAGCAATCAATTCGGGTATTGATGATTATGCAAACTATGCCTTTTATGTGACATTTTTATTTCAAATAGGCAAGTTGAGTATAGTTGTTTTATTTTCAGTCGTTTATTGCGAGTTGTAATATACTTGTCACGAAAATTACATATTATACGCAGACAGGAAAAAGGGTAGAGAGAGCAATGGCACCAAGTGAATTTTCATTGAAGGAACGTGACAGAAAACGGCTTATAAAAGATCGTTTGGTTCGCCTTGCAGTGAGTTTTGGTGGCGTGAGTGTACTTGGCGCTTTAGTGCTGATTTTTGTCTATCTTGCGATGGTTGTTTTCCCTCTTTTTGGTAGCGCAAAAATTGAAAGGAACGTGGCGCAAGTGAGTATAACCACTTCCAATCCTCAATTTTTGGCCATAGATGAATACGGCGAGAATGCCTTTGTTGTTGACCTTGACGGCAGCATGAACTTTTGGCCCTTGGACGGCAAAACGGAACACGCATTGTGGTCGGATAGTCTCCCTATTCGCGTTGATTTTTTTAGCCAAGCTCCCCCGCTGGATGGATGGTTTGCCGCTAGCAATGCGGCGGGAGAGGTCTTTATTGCTCGCCCTAAATTCAGTTATCTTCATAGCGTGGAAGGTCGCCAGTTTTCTCCTTATCTTGAGCGCGTCAGTTTACCCTCTACCTTTCGGCTGACTCATAAAACGCAAACGTTACGCCAGTTTGCCTTCGCCGTTACTGATGAGGCACTTTTCTTTGCTTCTTATCTCGATAATGATGAGGTGATAGTACAAACCTTAACGAGTGATAACGTCGAGCCAATTCAGCGCTTTGTGTTTCAAGGCTCATTTCCTTCTTTGGACCAATTGCTTTTTACGCCAGATGGTAAAACGCTTTATCTTCGCTCAGGGTCCGAATTGGTTGTTGCAGTTAAGAGTCGTCAAGGTTATTTCGTGCGAGAAGTAGTTGATTTAAGCCAAGGTAATTCCGATCGAGCCGTGACACAAATCAACTTATTGTCCGGTGCTTATTCGCTACTGGTGACTCACCGTAACGGCTTAGTGTCACAATGGTTTGATGTGCTGCAAAATGAAGAACGTCAACTGACTCAGATTCGTAAGTTTAAATTAGCGCCGCAGGTGACGCTGTTACTGCCGGATACTTATCGCAAAGGTTTTTACAGTTTCTACCCTAATGGCACAATCCAAAGTCACTATACGACCAGTGAAAAACTGGTGTTGTTTGAGAGGATGTACAACAAAGCCCCTCAATTGGCCGCCATGTCCAATAATGAGCTTTATCTCGCTACGTTGAGCGAGCAGAAGATCAGCGTGGCAAAAGTGGATAATGATTATCCTGAAATATCACTCTCATCATTGTGGCAAAAAGTGTGGTACGAAAGTTATCCTGAGCCTCAATATGTGTGGCAATCGACGTCAGCGAACGATGAATTTGAGCCTAAGTTTAGCCTAGTACCGATAGCCTTTGGCACTCTTAAGGCCGCGGCATACGCAATGTTATTTGCGATACCGATTGCGGTGTTTGGCGCGATTTACACGGCTTATTTTATGTCACCGAGAATGCGCCGAGTGGTGAAGCCGTCGATTGAATTGATGGAAGCGTTACCAACCGTCATTATTGGTTTTTTAGCGGGGTTGTGGTTTGCACCATTAATTGAAAGCCATCTCGCGGCGGTCGGAGCGCTGCTGCTATTTTTACCCATTGTGATGTTACTCGTTGGGCTAGGTTGGCACCTGTTACCGAGAGCATGGGTGCGAAATTTTTCAAATGGGTGGCACGCATTGATACTAATCCCCGTATTAGTCGTTAGTGCAGTGGTTATCTTTTCGTATAGCAGCCAAATTGAAGTTTGGCTATTTGATGGCGATATTCAGATTTATCTCGCGCAAAACGGCATCGCTTTTGATCAGCGTAATGCGCTGGTGGTTGGTTTTGCGATGGGCTTTGCCGTCATTCCAACCATTTTCACTATTGCGGAAGATGCGATCTTTTCCGTACCTAAACATCTTTCTGATGGGTCATTAGCATTAGGCGCAACACCTTGGCAGACATTAACCAAAGTCGTGTTGTTAACGGCAAGTCCTGGCATATTCTCGGCGATCATGATGGGGTTGGGGCGAGCCGTCGGAGAAACAATGATCGTTCTTATGGCGACGGGTAATACACCCATTTTAGATTGGAATATTTTAGAAGGGATGCGCACCCTATCGGCAACGATTGCGGTTGAGTTACCAGAGTCGGAAGTGGGGAACTCCCATTATCGGTTGCTTTTTTTAGCGGCACTATTGCTACTCATGTTCACCTTTTGTGTGAACTCGATTGCTGAATGGGTCAGACAAAGGTTGCGTGCCAAATATCGCGCTTTGTAATCAAGGTGCTTTGTAATCAATTGGGAAAAATCATCACAAATGTTTAAGTGGTTTCAATCAGGTTCACCTTGGATATGGTTAACAGGCGGTGCTGTCAGCATCAGCCTGATTTCGGTATTGGGCTTGCTCCTGTTTATTGGTTGGAAAGGATTAACCTATTTTTGGCCGACGCCACTTTATCAATGGCAAACTCAAGAGGGACAAGCTCTGGTTGGTCAGCTCTACTCTGAGGAAAATGTGCCATTAACACACTTAAGAGCGTTAGATGTTACGTGGCCCAAAGCCATACTGGATGCTGGGCAAGTGAAGCGGCTCAGTATCAAAGTCGCTAACCGAGAGCGAAATCATGCGGACTTTGTTTCGATACTGGATGTTAAACTGTCGGATAAACAAATGCCTAGCGGGTGGGCGGTAATAGAACGTAAGAGTAACGGACAGTTTTATGGCAAGCCGATTGCTTATGTGCAAACCGATGGAAGCGAGAGTTCGGATGTTCAAACCATGCTCGCTGCAGGAATGCAGGATGTCGCGTTATTGAGAGAGCAAATTGACGATGTGATTGACCAAGAGATCAGAGTCATTGGCTTTGCCGCCGAAAAATTACGTTTAGAGAAGCGTCGTAAAGAACTCAATGGAAAGCTAGAACGAACCTATTTAGATCACTATTTTCATAAAAAGCAGGATTTGGATAGCCAATTAGCTATTGCCGAACAAAAGTTAGATGCGCTGCGCCAGCAAATGAATGGGCCGTCGTTGATTGTTGAAGAGATGAGTGGGCAACGAGTGGCGATTCCACTTAGCCAAATTCTCGATATTTGGTATCCCAATGATATGACTTTGGGGCAAAAATTGGTCCAGTGGGGAAAGCAGGTGTGGCTCTTCCTATCAGAAGATCCCCGAGAATCGAACTCTGAAGGTGGCGTATTTCCAGCCATCTTTGGCACCGTGCTGTTGGTGTTGTTGATGTCGATTATCGTCATGCCACTTGGTGTTGTGGCGGCTATTTATCTGCACGAATACGCAAAAGAGAATCTGTTTACTCGTATCATTCGTGTTGCGGTTATCAACCTTGCTGGTGTGCCATCGATTGTTTATGGGGTGTTTGGTCTTGGTTTTTTTGTTTACACCATAGGCTCATCGATTGATACGCTACTCTATAGCGAAAGGTTACCGGCCCCTACTTTTGGTACGCCTGGCTTACTGTGGTCGGCGCTCACATTAGCGGTGTTAACTCTACCCGTAGTAATTGTGACGACGGAAGAAGGGTTAACACGGATTCCCAGCGCAGTACGCCATGGCTCGTTAGCATTGGGCGCTACCCATTTTGAGACGATTTGGCGCATAGTATTGCCGATGGCAAGCCCTGCGATTATTACTGGGCTTATTCTCGCCATTGCGCGAGCCGCGGGTGAGGTTGCCCCTTTGATGCTGGTGGGTGTGGTCAAACTGGCGTCAAGTTTGCCTGTGGATGGCGAGTTTCCCTTTGTACATCTTGAGCGAAAATTCATGCACTTAGGTTTTCATATTTACGATGTTGGTTTCCAAACGACCAACATCGAAGCGGCTAGGCCACTGGTGTACGCCACTTCATTTTTATTGGTGACAGTGATTGTGGCACTGAATTTAACGGCCATCAGTATCCGCAATAACTTGCGTGAGAAATATCGAACGTTAGGGCAAGATTAATTATGTTTTCCATCAATCAAACTTTGGGTTATCACGCCCCGTTAGATGTCAATAATCTGAGCGATCAACAAACGGCGATTGCGATTGAAGATCTGAATCTGTTCTATAAACAGACTTGTGCGCTGAGCCATATTTCAATGCGCATTCCCAAAGGGCAAGTGACGGCGTTTATCGGCCCTTCCGGTTGTGGTAAGTCAACCTTACTGCGCTGTATTAACCGGATGAACGATCTGGTCGAAGGGTGTCGAGTTGAAGGTGAAGTCAAACTGCATGGTAGAAACGTCTATCACCCAGATGTGGATGTTGCCACGTTGCGCCGCCGAGTGGGGATGGTATTCCAGCGACCCAACCCATTTCCGAAATCCATTTATGAAAACGTGGTGTATGGGCTTCGTCTACAAGGAATTAAAAATAGCCGTACTTTAGATGACTCCGTTGAGCGAGCTTTAAGAGCCGCTGCGTTATGGGATGAAGTGAAGCATCGCCTACATGAAAATGCATTTGGCCTTTCGGGTGGGCAGCAGCAACGCTTAGTGATCGCCAGAGCGATTGCTATTGAGCCAGAGGTGCTGTTGCTTGATGAGCCAACGTCCGCGTTAGACCCAATTTCTACGTTGACCATCGAAGAGTTGATTAACGATCTCAAAACCAAATACACAGTGGTGATTGTGACGCATAACATGCAACAAGCGGCAAGAGTGAGCGATCATACGGCTTTTATCCATATGGGAAAATTGATTGAGTATGCGGATACTGACTCTATTTTCACCTCCCCATTGAAAAAACAGACGGAAGACTATATTACTGGTCGATATGGTTAATACTTTCGTCAATAGCGATATTCAAAAGGAACGATGATGCATCTAGGTCGCCACATTTCAGGACAGTTCAATGTTGAACTTGAATCGATTCGCACTCATGTATTGACGATGGGCGGGCTGGTGGAGCAACAACTCTCTTTTGCGATGCAAGCATTGCATAAAGATGATGCCGATCTGGCCAGAAAAGTCGTTCGGGATGATCACAAAGTGAATGCGATGGAAGTCTCTATTGATGAGGCTTGCACGCGTATTATCGCTAAGCGACAACCGACAGCCAAGGATCTGCGCTTGATCATGGCGATCATCAAAACCATTACCGACCTTGAACGAATTGGTGATGTTGCCACCAAAATTGCCTACGTCACTATCGAAAGCCCTTCACCTAAAGAGAGCAAATTTCGAGTTTCTCTTGAACCTTTATGCCGACAAGCCATTGCAATGTTGCACCAAGTGTTAGACGCTTTTGCGCGGATGGATCTTGAATCGGCTGCTGAAGTGTACCGCTTGGATGATAAGCTGGATGCCGAATATGAAGCCGTGATCCGCCAACTGATGACCTATATGATGGAAGACCCTAAAAATATCCCACATATATTACAAGTCATGTGGTCTGCACGAGCCATCGAACGCGTGGGTGATCGCTGCCAGAATATCTGCGAATACATCATCTATTTTGTCAAAGGTAAGGATGTGCGCCACTTAGGTAAACAATCGATTGATGACATTCTCAAATAGCCTTTTGGGTAAAGTAAGGTGAAGGAAAGTGATTCACCTTACATCAAGACATAACGGTCGCCGAAGTTAAGAAAGCTGGCGTAATACCTCTTGGATTTTAGCCGGATCGGTAATTGGGATGAGGGTGTCATCGACAGACTCTTGGCCCATTTTCACCGCATTGGCGATCATATCCATGCTACTTGCACGCGTGGTTTTGCCGGACAAATGCACTTCTGTGATGCCCGTTTCACGGATAATGTCAGTCACGTTTGATGCGTTTAAGCCAGCCCCAGCCATAATAGAGAATCGACCATTCGCCAGTTTCACCATGTGTGCAATTACGGCTCGTCCTGCATAGGCATCTGGCGCTAACCCTGAAGTAAGTACACGCTCACACCCTAATTTTGCAATGTCTTCAATCGCTTGTTCATAGCTGTGGCATTGATCAATCGCACGGTGGAAAGTGGTACCCAATCCTTGCGCGGCTTGCATCATCAGTAAGCTTGCTTCAAGGTTGATGGTGCGATTCGGATTCAAAATACCAAAGACGATGCCGTCTAGTCCCGCCTGTTTTGCCATCTCGATATCGATCAACATCGAATCGAGATCATCCTGATCATAAAGAAAGTCGCCTTGACGTGGACGAATCATCGCGTAAACAGGAACGCTCGATATTTGTGCGGCCTTTTTCATTAAACCAAAGCTGGGCGTCAGTCCACCCAATGCGAGCGACGAACACAATTCAATGCGAGTAGCCCCGCCTTTAATGGCGTTGTGTAGCGATTCAATATTATCAATACACACTTCAACTTGAATATTCATAGCAAAATCCTGCTGGAAAAATTTGGTTAATGTTAGCAAGTTAGAGTAGTGACGTCTGTGTGATTGAGGTAAGAAATAGGGGTAAAGTTTACCAACCAATGCTGCCTCATTTTCGCTAAATGAACGACAACGAAAAAGCCCAAAGCGTTAGCTTTGGGCTTGGATAAGGACTTTACTTCTTAACTGATTGGCGATGCGTTTTACGCTTTATTATATGTCCAACCATTGACCCGAGTTGAGCGCGGGCTAAGGAGAATTATTTCTTGCCTAGGTCGTCTGAGTGCTCAGCTAGGAATGCTGCAACACCTTTTGGAGATGCATCCATACCGGCTTTGCCTTCTTCCCACTGTGCTGGGCACACTTCACCATTCTTTTGGTGGAAGTTAAGCGCATCAACCATACGTAGCATTTCGTCGATGTTACGGCCTAGTGGTAGGTCGTTCACAACTTGGTGACGTACAAGACCATCTTCGTCGATGAGGAAAGAACCACGGAAAGCAACGCCTGCTTCTGGGTGCTCAACATCGTACGCTTTACAGATTTCGTGCTTCACGTCAGCGATTAGCGGGTATTTCACTTGGCCAATACCGCCGTTTTCGATAGCGGTATTACGCCATGCGTTGTGAGAGAATTGAGAATCGATAGATACACCGATTACTTCAACGCCTTTCGCTTGGAAATCTTCGAAGCGTTTGTCAAAAGCGATAAGCTCTGATGGGCAAACGAAAGTGAAGTCTAGTGGGTAGAAGAAAACAACCGCTTTCTTACCTTTAGTAAATTCTGCGAAGTTGAAGCTATCAACGATTTCACCGTTACCAAGAACAGCTGCTGCAGTAAAATCAGGGGCTTTACGACCAACTAGTACCATTTTTTTGCTCCTAAGAATAAGGTTTAGTTCCAAACCAGTGATGAGCACTGGTCCAGTCCGTTTTTGAACGAGACAAACTATAGTACAGATTGTAGGATAGTAAAAAGCGAAATAAATAGATTAGTCTCATCGAAAAAAGCGATGAGCTCTAATGACGGAATCAGAAACGGCACTCAAATAAGATAGTAGTAGAACGATGAATAAATGGCCCAGTTTGAAGCAGTTGCACTATTTAGTAACACTCTACGAAACACGGCACTTTAGTGATGCCGCTGAACGTTGTTTTGTTAGTCAATCTACCCTAAGTAAAGGGATCCAAAATTTAGAGGAATTAATAGGCTGCCCGCTTTATGAAAAGGATAAGAAAGCTCCGTTAGTGTTTACCCAAGCGGGAGAGCTGGTTGTTAGCCAAGGAAGAGAGTTACTTGCCAAAGGACAAGATTTAGTGGAACTCGGCAAGGTTTGCCAAGGCGATGAGATGCAAGGTCAGCTTAAGCTGGGTTGTATTCCAACCATTGCTCCATTTTTACTGTGTGATTTAGTGCAAGAAGTGAATGTCCGCTTTCCGAAGTTGAACTTATTATTACGAGAAGATACGACGACGAACCTTTTGGCTGCACTGCGTCATGGAGAGCTTGATGTGTTGATTTTGGCTTTGCCTGTCGATATCGGCAAAATGGAGAGCCGAGTCGTGGGGATTGATCCATTCAAAATGGTGATCAGCCGTCATCAAATGGATAGCATCCGTGTGCCAATCAAGTATGCTGACCTGCCTGATGAATCGGTGTTTTTGCTCGAAAATGTGCATTGTTTAACGGATCATGCTGTGTCGGCTTGCAAGTTAACCGCCAAAGAGAAAATTAATCCATTTACCGCAACCAGTTTACATACCTTAGTGCAGATGGTCGCCAATGGTTTAGGGACGACTTTCATTCCACAAATGGCAATCAATCATGGCTTAGTTGAAAACCAAAATTTAGTGGTCATCGAGCCTCCTGGTCAGCAAGCGTATCGAGAGATTGGTTTAGTTTGGCGGCCAAGTTCATCGCGAACTCACACTTTTAAGCAGTTAGCGGATGTGGTTTCTGGTTTACTTTAGCGATTAGTCTTACTCTTTCCTTTGCCTAAAAAATCAAAAAGTCACTTTTAATGTGGCTTTTTTCAGTTTTTTATTCTGTTAGTGTTTTTAAACTTGTAAAATTTTACAAACAATTCTTGATGAAGTTTTCATAAAATCAAAAATCTTTACAGCCACAATTTTACACATCCTATTTTCTCTTGCGTTTAAAAAGAAGCCATCTGTCTCGCTCGGTTAGTCGTAAATTCAAGCCTTACTGCGT